>DATBCP010000001.1:0-7634 GCA_036270435.1 Rhizomicrobium sp.
CTGACCAATTCGCAGGACGGCATCTGGAAATCATCCGCCACGCGCTCGGGCGTATAGGGATAGTTCCAACTCAGGCTGATGTATTTCTGCGTCTTGGCGCTATGCGCCAGCATCCTATACGCATCTGTACGGGGCATCGGCAGGCCGTTCACGGTATCGACCTGGAGGCTCAATATGTCGCCCTCAAGCGACCAATGGCCGGTCTGCACCTGGTCGCGGGCCTTGCCCTTGATGCAGGTGCGATACTCGCCGCGCCACCGTCCGTCGGCGAGCATGCGGTCGATATACATGGAGTCCTTGTCCTCCGGCTGGCCGTGGCCGAACCAGGTTCCCACCATATACGAGGCTGCGCCGGCCGGCGTTGCAGACAGCAGGGCAACACATGCTATCAGCCACCGCATGGGCTCAGATATCCCGTCCCTCGACACTTTGGGTCAATTCACGCGCCTTGCGGCTGGCGATTTCCATCTGCGGATCGAGATCGGCGGCGCGGCGGTACAGCTTGAGCGCGCCGGCCTTGTCGCCATAATCCTCCAGCATGCCGGCCAATTCGACCAGCGCCGTGAAATGCCGTGGATTGAGCAGCACGACTTTTTGCAGCGAGACCAGCGCGGCAGTGTCGTTACCGTCCGCCTGTTCCATGCCGGCGCGGATATGCCAGCCTTCGGCATAGTTGGGCGCGATGGTGGTGACGGCGTCGATCAGCTGTTTGGCGGTTTTCTTGTCCGTGGCGGCCTGCGCCGCCTGCATCCGCATAATCAGGAGGTCGACGCTGGGACTGCCGGAGGCACGGAACATGGCTTCAAGCTTCTGCTCGATGGCATGCGCGTCTTCGGCGGTATCCGCATGCTTGAGCTGGGCGAACAGCTTTTCCTCGCTGGTCACCTCCTTGGGCACCGGCCCAGACGGTTTGGCTGCCGGAGCCGCGATGGCGGCGCCAGAGAGCAGCAGGAGAAGAGCAAGCACGATGCGCATGCTTCGGAGCTTAATGCGGCTTTGCGGCCAATTCCAGATTGGCGGGCCGCGGCCCGCCTTCGGCCCAATCCAGCAGTTCCGCGATATGCAAGATCGGCTGGCGCAGCCCCTCGCCCCCCGCCAAATGCTGCAAGCAGCCAATATTGCCGCTGACCAGCACGTCGGGTTCGGCTGCCGCAATATTGCCCAGCTTGCGGGCCCGCAGCTGAGAGGACAGTTCCGGCTGCAAGATGGAATAGGTACCGGCCGAACCGCAGCAGAGATGGGATTCCAGAAACGGCGTGAGGAGGAAACCGGCCGCCTCCAACAGCCGTTCACCCACCCCATTCAGCTTCAGGCTATTCTGCAGCGAGCAGGCGGGATGATAGGCGACGCGCAAGGCTTGCGGCGGAGTCGCGGCGAGCGGCGTGCAAAGTTCGGCAAAGTCGCGCGCGCACCCCGCAAACCTGGCGGCGCGCGCCTCCCACACCGGATCGCCGGCGAATTGCTGCGCATAATCCTTGAGCTGCGAGGAACAGCCGGTGGCGGTGATCAACACGCCATCATATTGGCCCTGTTCGTAAGCCTGGATCGCCTTCCTGGCCCAGGCGCGGGAATCCTCTTCCCGCCCCATATGATGCGGCAGCGCTCCGCAGCAACCCGCGCCTTCCAGCGCCACCAGCTCGATGCCGCGCCGCGCCAGCACCCGCCCCACCGCGACATCGATCTGCGGGCTCAGCGCGCCTTGCACGCAGCCCGGCATGATGGCGATGCGCTGCTTCACCACCGCGGGCCTGGGAAATTGGGTGGGCTCCGGTCCCTGCGGCCTGGCGACCAGGCCCATGCGCGCCATGGCGCCCAGCCTGCCGGGCAACAGTCTGGCGATGGGCTTAACCGTACGCGCCAGGAGCAGACCGAGCCGCACCAGGCCGGGCCGCGTCATCACCTTGGCGATGGTCCAGCGCAACAGGCGGTCGGCCAGGGGGCGCTTGTAATGTTCCTGGATATGGGCGCGCGCCTGATCCACCAGCCGTTGATAATTGACGCTGGAGGGGCAGGCCGTCTTGCAATTGAGGCAGGAGAGACAGCGGTCGATGTGATAGACCTGCTCCTTGGTGGGTGCGCCGCCCTTCTCCAGCATGTCCTTCATCAGCACAATGCGGCCGCGCGGGCCGTCGCGCTCATCGCCCAACAGCACGTAAGTGGGACATGTCGCGGTGCAGATCCCGCAATGCACGCAACGCCGCACCGCCGCGGCGGCGGGACCGATTTGCGGGTCGGCCAATTGATCGGGCGTAAAATTGTATTTCATGACGGCCGTTTCATCTCAAAGTCGGTTGGGATTGAACAGCGACAAGGGATCGAAGGCGGTTTTGACGGCGCGACCCAGCGCAGCCAGGGCCGGCGGTTGGGGCGCATAAAGACCATGGAGCATGCGGCTTTGCGCGCTTGCACGAAGCAGCATGGCTTCTCCCTTGGCATCGGCGGCCAGCTTGCGGATGCGCGCGGCCTCGGCCGGTTCGGCGGCAAGCCAGAGCACGCCGCCCGCCCAATCGCCCAGCCAGTGCCGGACGTTCAATTGCCGGGCCAGATGTGGCGCGTCTGAAGGCGCGACCATCACCCGCCACACATCGCCGGGAAGGCTCGCGAATTTCTCGCCGCTGCCGATGGCGGAGAACGGGTCTTGCTCCAGGCGCTGCAGGGCATCGCTCAACAAGCCATGGGCCAGTGCGATCTTTTCTTCCAGCGGTGCAGCCGCGCCTTCCAGCTTGATCAGGGCCGCGCCTCGCCCACCATCCTGGCCAATGTCATCCATCATGCCGGCCGGGAGATAAGCGAGGCCCGCAGGCTCCAGCGCGCTGTGCGCGATCCGGCGCAAGGCGGCAAAGCCTTCCTCCGGGGTTACGTCGGCCAGGCACAACACCGCAGCCTGCCCAGGCTTGGGATAGACGCGAAAGGTCATCTCGGTCAGCACCGACAGGGTACCATAGGCGCCGCACATCAGCTTGGGCAGGTCGAAGCCCGTGACATTCTTGACCACTTTGGAACCGCCGCGAAACGTTTCGCCCAGCCCGTTCACCGCTTGAAAACCCAGCAGGGAGTCCCGCGCCCCGCCATGGCGCAGCTTGCCCGAACCCGACGCGTTGCAGGACGCGGCACCGGCCAGGGTCGCTACGCCGTTGGATTTGAGCAGCTTGGACCAGTCGGCAGGATCAAAACCAAGCCGTTGGTTCTTCGTCGCCAGCACGGCATTCATCTCGGCCAGCGGGGTTGCGGGCGCGGCGGTGACGATCAGCTCTTCCGGCTCGTATTTGAGGATTCCGGAAAGACCCGACACGTCCAGCAGCGGTAATTCTCCCAATGGCCTGCCGACCCCACGGCGGGTGCCGCCGGCCACGATCTCGAACGGCGCTTTGTCCGCATATGCGGCGCGCACGAAATCGATCACCTGGGAAAGACTGTCCGCCTTGCTCATCAGTAGCGCGGCAGATGAGGATGCGGCAGCTGCGCGCCATGGACATGTATATGGCCCTGCTCGATGCAGGCGGACAGAGTGGGAAACACTTTGCCGGGATTGAACAGGCCCCGGCCGTCAAAGGCGCATTTCACCCGGCCCTGTTGTGCCAGGTCCTCGGACGTGAACATATCCGTCATCAGGTCGCGCTTTTCGATCCCGATGCCATGCTCGCCGGAGAGTACGCCGCCGACCTTGACGCACAGCCGCAGGATATCGGCGCCGAAGGCTTCCGCCCGCTCGAATTCACCCGGCGTCATGGTGTCGAACACGATCAGGGGATGCAGGTTACCGTCGCCGGCATGGAACACATTGCAGAAGCCGAGGCTGTATTGCTCCGACAGCTTGGCCATCTCTTCCAGCACCTGGGGCAAGGCGTGGCGGGGAATTGTGCCATCCATGCAGATCATGTCGGGCGCAAGCTTGCCCATGGCGGCAAAAGCCGCTTTGCGCCCCGACCAGATGCGGGCGCGCTGTTTTTCGTCGGTGGCTTCCACCGTCTTGCCGCCGCACTTGGCGACGATGTCGGTCACACGGGACACGGCATGGGAAACGTCGGCTTCCACGCCATCGGCATCGATGATCAGGATCGCTTCGGCATCCTGCGGATAGCCGGGCTGGTTGTAGGATTCGATGGCGCCCGCGGCGCGCTTGTCCATGAATTCCATGGCGGCCGGCACCACGCCATCGGCAATGATGGCGGCCACACAGGCGCCCGCCGCCGGGACGGAATCGAAGGAGGCCAACAGCGTACGGGTCACCGGCGCTTTGCGCAGGATCTTGACCACCACCTCCACCACCACCCCCAACAGGCCCTCCGAACCGGTGACCAGGCCGAGAATATCCAGCCCGCCTTGCGCGCCCGACTTTCCGCCAAGGGTCACGATCTCGCCGCCGGGCAACACCATGGTGACACCGAGCAGGTTGTTGGTGGTCAGGCCATATTTCAGGCAGTGAAGTCCGCCGGAATTTTCCGCCACATTGCCGCCAATGGTGCAGGCGACCTGGCTGGAAGGATCGGGGGCATAATAAAAGCCGTTGGCTTCCACCGCCTTGGTGATGTTGAGGTTGGTGACGCCGGGCTCGACCACCACACAGCCATTCTCATAATCGATCTCGATGATCTGCTTCATGCGGCCCATGCCGATCAGGATACCGTCTTCACGGGGAAGCGCTCCGCCCGAGAGCGAGGTGCCCGCGCCACGCGGCACGATGGGAACCCCTTCCGCTTGCGCATATTTGAGAATGGCACTCACCTGCTCGCGGTTGCTGGGCAGGACGCAAACCAGCGGCATCTGGTGATAGGCGCTCAGGGCATCGGAATCGAATGTCGCCAGTCCGGATGGGTCGGCCACCACACCGTCGGGCACGATGTCCTTCAGCGCCGCGATGATCTCGGCGCGGCGGGCGATGATCTTGGAGTCGCTGGGAGGAAGAAGCATGTGCGCCTATACCACTTACGGGCGCAGTATCGCTCAGCCCTGGCGGGCTTTGAACCGCGGATTCTTCTTGTTGATCACGTAAACCCGGCCCTTGCGGCGGATGACGCGGCAGTCCTTGTCACGCTTCTTGAGCGAACGGAGGGAGTTGCGGACCTTCATGACACTGCCTTCTGAGCCAGAAATTCGGCCCTTAAGGCCGTCAATTTGAGGCGCGGAAACTATGGAAGCCCCTCCCCCCTGTCAACCCGCGAAATAGCGCCCAGTGCGGGGCTCGAAAAATGACCAAAAAGCCGGCTTTTCCGCCAAAAATCTGGCGAACGGGTGTATCCAGGGACATGGCGAATCGTTTCCCTATCCTCGCTTTGCTTGCGCTTCTGGGCGCGGCGGCCTGCGCCACGACCCCGCCTAAGCCCGTCCCGCCGTTGCCCCCGCCACCGCCGCGCTCCGCGCCCCAGCCGGCTCCCCCGGAGCCGGCCCTGCCCGGTTCCAGCGAGGCCAAATTTGCCGCCTTCCTGGCGGAGGTTCGCACCGAAGCGCTGGCCCAGGGCATTCGTGCAGAAAGTTTCGACCAGGCGACCGCCGGGATCGCGCCGGTGCCGACCATCATCGCCATGAATGCCAACCAGCCGGAATTCACCAGGCCGGTCTGGAGCTATCTGGATTCCGCGGTGTCGGCACGCCGGATCAAGGATGCACAATTCATGCTGTCCCGCTATGGCGAGGTGCTGGACAAGATCAGCGCGCAGAGCGGGGTGCCCAAGGAAATCCTGGTTGCCATCTGGGGGATGGAGAGCGATTTCGGCGCCGACAGCGGCAGCTTCAACCTGTTCGCGGCCCTGGCGACACTGGCCTATGACGGGCCGCGCGCCACTTATGCCAGGCCGGAATTCCTGGCGGCGCTGCATATCTATCAAGACCGCCATTATGCCGCGAGCGAGATGGTGGGAAGCTGGGCGGGCGCTTTCGGCCAGACCCAGTTCACGCCGAGCAACTTTCTCAAATATGCGGCCGATGGCGATGGCGACGGCGTGATCGATCTGTGGCATTCGCCGCCCGATGCCCTGGCCTCGGCGGCCAGACTGCTGAGCGAACAGGGTTGGATACGGGATCAACCATGGGGATACGAAGTAAACCTGCCCAACGACTTTCTTTACGAAGACGCAGATCTCGATATCCAAAAACCTGTTTCGGACTGGAATACGCGCGGCGTGAAGACGACGAACGGCGACCCGCTGCCCGCCTCAGATGCCAACGCCGCCATCTACCTGCCGGCGGGCGCCCGCGGCCCGGCCTTTCTGGTGTTTCCCAATTTTCGCGTGATCCTGAAATACAACAATGCCGCCAGTTACGCCCTGGCGGTGTCGCTGCTGGCAGATCGCATGGCGGGTGCAAAGCCGGTGCGTCACGCCTGGCCGCGCGACGAACGCGCCTTGTCGCGCAGCGAACGGATCAGTTTCCAAACCGACCTGCAGAAATTGGGTTTTGATCCCGGCACGCCGGATGGCGTGTTGGGACGCCAGACCCGCGCCGCGCTGCGCCAGTACCAGAAATCCAAATCCCTTCCGGCCGACGGCTTTCCCACAGCGGCACTGCTGGCGATGCTGGACACGGAGGCGCAAAGGAACTGACCGGCGGGCTCAGTTTTTCAGCGCTGGACAATCGAGCCGGCCGCGCCCGCCGTTTCGCGACGCGATGAAACGGCACTGGCCTTTGGGTTGAGCAGCGGGATCGTAGAGATCGATCGTCCAGCCATCCGCCACGCGCGTCATCAGCAGGAAGCCGAAACCACCTGCTGACAGGCCGTCAGCCGCCGTCACACCGGAATGGCCTTGGAATTGCGTCCCTTTGAGATCGCGCGGCGTCGCTTCCAGATTGGTGCCGCCATTGCCCGCCACGATCTGGGGCGGCAAGCCTTTGGTATAGTTAATCGCTTCGAAAGTATGGATGTGACCTGACAGCATGAGTTCGACACCGGGCGCGATCAGCGGCTCGCCATGCAGGGAGGCGATACGGGTGGCATCGATCAATTGCAGGTTGCCGCCAATAGGGATGCCCAGGGGACCGGTGACCGCCGCCCAGATGGGGCGGTGATGGACAAACCAGACCGGGGCCGGGAGTTTGGCCAGGCCGGTGAGCTCGGCGGCATAGATGGGCGACTGGTCGCGATCGAGAACGGTCTCCTCGGCTGTGGCGTCATCCATCACCGCCAACCGCAAGTTGCCCAAATCGACCACAGTCAGCGGCAGATGCTTGGCGCAAGGCGCGCTTGCGTCGAAGGCGGAGGGCCCTTGCAGCCTGAGCCAGCCCTCACCGGAACGGTTGCAGTCTTCGTGATTGCCACGCGTCAGCACAATCGGCGCCGCGGCCAGGAGCGGCGCGGCTGGGGTGAAGAAATCCGCCTCCCAGGTGGTCCAGTTGTCGCCCCAGGGCGAGCCGGCGCAGCCCTGGTTGCCCCGCGGGCAGGCGCTTTCGCGATAGAGGTAATCGCCGACATGGATCACCAGATCGGGCTTGAGTTTGGCGGCGGCGGCCGCCAGTTGGGGAAAGGGCCAGCGCGCCGGGTCGTTGCAGGCCTGCAGGGCCGAGCCCTTGATGCGGCAGCCGGTATCGCCCAACACCAGGATGCGCTGGGGATCGGAGGGCGGCAGCGGCAGCGCGATATTTGCGATATTGGCCCGCCTCGCGCCGGTTGGAATGGCCGCGGCACAGGTCAAGGGAAAATC
>DATBCP010000002.1:0-2090 GCA_036270435.1 Rhizomicrobium sp.
CCAGCACCGGCAGTGAGAGACTCACCAAGCAAAGCGTGATTCTGTTCGCCAAGGATGCGCCCGATCCGGCCAAGTCGGCGCTGGGCGCAATCAAGTTCCTGGCCGGCAGTCTCAATGCCTCCATGACCAGCCCTGGCGCCCGGGTGGAATTGCAGGCTTTTGGCGGCACCAAGGGCGACAAAGGCTCCGACGCGCGCCGGCTGTCGCTCAAGCGGGCGCTGGCCATTCGCCAGGTCCTGATCGAGGACGGCGTTTCGGCCGACCGCATCGATGTGCACGCCATGGGCGGCGTGGATGACACGGGACCCGCGGACCGGGTGGACGTCTATGTCAGAGCCTAGAAAGCGGGCCCCTATTGTTGGATGGTCGCCCTTATCCCTTAGGGAGTGGCTACGGCTCGCGATGCTCGCCTGCCCGATGCTCCGGCCCGCCGATCGTGTCGACGTCTACGTCAGGGCCTGAACCTTGATGCGTTCTATCATTGCTGCGGCCTTTCTCTTTTTCGCCAGCACCGGCCTTGCCGGTGCCGCCAGCAGCGAAAGCGTCGGCACCGATGTCGCCATCGCCCTGCCCTTGATCGCGGGCGGCATCACCTTTGCCAGGGATGACTGGAAAGGCGGCTTCCAGCTGGGTGTGGACACGGTCGCGACTGTGGGGGTGGCTTACGGGCTCAAGCACATCATCCATGAGGAACGCCCGGACAAGAGCGACAACATGTCGATGCCCTCCGACACGGCGGCATTGGCGTTTGCGCCGGCGAATTTCTTGTGGGACCGCTACGGCTGGGAATATGGACTGCCCGCCTATGCCGCCGCCACGTTCGTCGCCTGGAGCCGGGTGGATGCGCAAAAGCACCATTGGTACGACGTCACCGCCAGCGCGGCGCTGGCCTTCGGCGTGAGCAAGATCTTCACCACCCGCTATCAAGCGCCCGGTTTGCGCTATGGCGTGACGCCCACGGATGGCGGCGCCTATGCCGCGCTGTCGTACGACTTCTAAACCGGAATAGTAACATCGGCGAACTTGTTCACAGCCTTGAGGAGCATCGGGCAGGCGAGCGCAAGCGAGCCGTCGCCCGTGCGACCATTAAACAGGCACCGTTACGTCAGTGAACTTGTTCACCTGACGTAACGGCGGGAACAGTTTCATCCAAAGCCCCACCACCAACAGCGTGCCGATCCCGCCGAACACCACCGCAGGGACCGTGCCCATCAAGGCCGCGGTGGTGCCGGATTCAAATTCCCCCAATTCGTTGGAGGCGCCGATGAACAGCATGGAAACGCCAGATACCCGTCCGCGCATCACATCGGGCGTGGAAAGCTGGATCAGGCTGCCCCGGATATTGACACTGACCATGTCGGAGGCGCCCAGCACGAACAGCGCCAGCAGCGACAGCGGAAACCAGGTGGACAGTCCGAACACGATGGTGGCAGTGCCGAAGATGGCCACCGCCGCGAACATCTTGGCGCCCACCTGCTTCCTGATCGGCCGATGGGTGAGGAAAAAGGCCATGGAGAAAGCGCCTACCGCGGGCGCGCTGCGCAAAAAGCCCAGGCCCAGCGGCCCGACATGCAGGATGTCGCGGGCATAAACAGGCAGCAGTGCGGTCGCCCCGCCCAGCAGCACTGCGAACAGATCCAGCGAGATCGCGCCTAGGACCACGGGGCGCGAGCGTACGAACTTGACGCCCTCCGCCACCCGTTCGTAGCGGTTCAGTTCAGTCTTTTCCGGTGTGAAGCGCCGCCCGCCCAGCCGCGACACGATCAGCGCGGCGCCGACAAAGCCGGCGATACAGATGGAATAGACATGCACCGGACCCAGTGCGTAGAGAAACCCGCCCAGCGCCGGACCGGAAATGGTGGCGGCGGTGAAGAAGGACGAACTGAAGGCCATGGATTTGGAAATCCGCTCCGGCGGCACCAGAAAGGGCAGCAGCGATGAGCCGGAAGGCCCGGCGAAGCCGCGCGCCGCGCCGAACAGCACCAGCACCACGAAATACATCCAGGCCGTATGAGGGCGGAAAATGCTGAGCGCCAGAAACAGGGCGCTGCACGTCGCCTGCAGGCCCGCCGCCAGGCTATAGACCCTCC
>DATBCP010000003.1:0-5764 GCA_036270435.1 Rhizomicrobium sp.
TCCGGGACAAGTCGCTTGGGCCGTCAGCGCATGAGGCCCGGCTGACACTGGACGAGTTGCTGGCGGAGCGTGGGATCGAGCCCTATCTCGATTTCTATCGAGGGCTGGCAAATACCGGAATGGGTCGAAACCTGATCGTGATCTTGCGCCCCTCCGATTGAGCCTCGGTGTCCCGCGGCTCGGGCAGGTGACGCCCTCCGAATGGCCCTTTGCCTCAATCACTCTCGGGGTGATTGAGGCATTTTTGCCGCGTGCCTTGCCGCCGCCGGCAGCTGGGTGATTCGCGCCAATATTGCAACCCGAAGCCTGCATTCTGCGCTGAGAAGGCCGGTGGAACGTCTTAAGAACAATATCTAGTATTATAACGAAATATCAGTGCCTTAGACAGTATCTTGCCAAAGAGAACAAAGCATGTACATTTTCTTTGTCCACCCGCCACCGGATTCGCTTGGGGATCGGCGGTCGCTGTGGAATAACGCAAGGGAGTTTTCGATGGCACAGGCGGCTTTACGGGTGGTGGCGAAGGAACAGAATAACGATCGCAAGCGCGCGCTTGAGGCGGCGCTGAGCCAGATCGACCGGGCGTTCGGCAAGGGTTCGGTGATGAAGCTGGGCAGCCGGGACTTAGGGCTCGCGACCGATGCGGTCTCCACCGGAAGCCTGGGCCTGGATATCGCGCTGGGCATCGGCGGGCTGCCGCGCGGCCGGGTGGTCGAAGTCTATGGCCCGGAATCCTCGGGCAAGACCACGCTTGCGCTGCATGTGGTGGCCGAAATCCAGAAGAAGGGCGGCACCGCCGCCTATGTCGATGCCGAACATGCGCTCGATCCCGTCTATGCCAAGAAGCTGGGCGTGGACATTGACGAGATGCTGATCTCCCAGCCCGACACCGGCGAACAGGCGTTGGAGATCACCGACACCTTGGTGCGCTCCGGCGGCGTCGACATTGTGGTGGTGGATTCGGTTGCGGCGCTGACGCCCAAGGCCGAACTGGAAGGGGAGATGGGCGACCAGCTTCCCGGCCTTCAGGCGCGGCTGATGAGCCAGGCGCTGCGCAAGCTGACCGGCTCGATTTCCAAGTCCAACACCATCGTGCTCTTCATCAACCAGATCCGCATGAAGATCGGCATCATGTTCGGCAATCCGGAAACCACCACCGGCGGCAATGCCCTGAAATTCTATGCTTCCGTGCGGCTGGACATCCGCCGCATCGGCGCCATCAAGGACCGCGACGAAGTGGTGGGCAACCAGACCCGCGTGAAGGTGGTCAAGAACAAGGTGGCTCCGCCCTTCAAGCAGGTCGAGTTCGACATCATGTACGGCGTCGGCATTTCCAAGGTGGGCGAGTTGGTCGACCTGGGCGTCAAGGCCGGGATCGTCGAGAAGTCGGGCTCCTGGTACTCGTATGACGGGGCGCGCATCGGCCAGGGCCGCGAGGCGGCCAAGACCTTCCTGACCGAGAATGCCGACATCGCCGACAAGATCGAGCAGGCCATCCGCGCCAATGCCGGCCAGATCGGCCAGAACCTGGTGCTGGATGCGTCAGAAAAGGCGGATGGCGACGACGAATAGGCCGACAAACGGTCCATCAAAAAGTTGAGTTTTAGCCGAACTCAACTCCTCGGCGAAGGGCGCCCGTGTGAATGCGGGCGCCCTTTGTTTTTGTGACGGTGCTGACGGGCGCCCTCTGTTTATTTGGGCTCCGGCTTTCGCCTACGCCCTCTGTTTATTTGGCCTCCGGCTTTCGCCTATGCCCTCTGTTTTCCATGGCCGGGCTTGACCCGGCCATCCATTTTCCATGGCCGGCCTCCGAGCCGGCCACCCAGAGCATCAAGCATGGTGCTTGTTGCCCTGGATGGGCGGGTCGTGAAGTTTACCCTCCGACTGCGCTTCGCGCGGATCGGGGGCCCGCCCATGGAGAGTGGAGGATTTCCGTTCAAAACGGGTCCCGGCCGTGCGGAATTGCCACGCTCACTCCTCTCTACGCTCGTCGGGCGCCAGCTTTCCTAACTCGCTCCGCTCATAAGGAAAGCTAGGCGTGACACGGCTTTTTAGAGCCGTTACAACCTGACCCCATGAAAAGCCTTTCCGACGTCCGCAGCGGTTTCCTGGAATTCTTCGCAAGCCGCGGCCACACCATGGTGGCGTCCTCGCCGCTGGTGCCCCGCAACGACCCCACCCTGCTGTTCACCAATGCGGGCATGGTCCAGTTCAAGAACCTGTTCACGGGAGCGGAAAAGCGGCCCTACAGCCGCGCCACCACGGTGCAGAAATGCGTCCGCGCCGGCGGCAAGCATAACGACCTGGACAATGTCGGCTACACCGCCCGCCATCATACTTTCTTCGAGATGCTGGGGAATTTCTCCTTTGGCGATTACTTCAAGGAAGAGGCGATCACCTTTGCCTGGGATTTCGTCACCAAGGTGGTCGGCCTGCCCAAGGACCGGCTTCTGGTCACGGTCTACAACACCGACGACCAGGCGCGTCAGCTTTGGAAAAAGATCGCCGGCTTTTCGGACGACAAGATCATCGGCCATGAGAGCAATCTCTGGGCGATGGGACCGACGGGTCCTTGCGGCTATTGTTCGGAAATCTTCTACGACCAGGGACCCAGTGTTGCGGGCGGCCCGCCCGGATCGCCCGACGAGGATGGCGACCGCTTCCTGGAATTCTGGAACTTGGTCTTCATGCAGTTCGAACAGGTGGACGAGAAGACCCGTCTCGACCTGCCCAAGCCCTCCATCGACACCGGCATGGGGTTGGAGCGCATCGCCGCCATCCTGCAGGGCGTCACCAACAATTACGACGTCGACCTGTTCCGTCACCTGATCGCGGCGTCGGAATCGGCCAGCGGCGTGGACAGCAAAGGCGAGGCAACCTTCAGCCACCGCATCATCGCCGACCATTTGCGCGCCACCTCCTTCCTGATCGCCGACGGCGTGCTGCCGTCCAATGAAGGCCGCGGCTATGTGCTGCGCCGGATCATGCGCCGGGGCATGCGGCATGCGCATCTCTTGGGCACCAAGGATCCCTTGATGCACCGGCTGGTGCCGGCGCTTGTGGCGGAAATGGGCTCGGCCTATCCCGAGCTCCAGCGCGGCGAAGGCCTGATCACCGAAACTTTGAAGCTGGAGGAAATCCGCTTCCGCGAAACTCTGGCGCGCGGCCTCAAGCTGTTGGACGAAGCCAGTGTCGATCTCAAAAAGGGCGACCGGCTCAAGGGCGAGATCGCTTTCAAGCTCTACGATACCTACGGCTTTCCGCTGGACCTGACCGAGGAATCCCTGCGCGCCCGTGGCATCACCGTAGACACCGATGGCTTTTCGGCGGCCATGCAAAAGCAAAAGGCCGAAGCGCGCGCCTCCTGGACCGGCTCGGGCGAGGCCGCCAGTGAAGCGCAATGGTTCGCGGTGCTGGACGAAGTCGGCCGCACGGAATTTTTGGGCTACGACACCGAAGAAGCCGAAGGCGCGGTGCTGGCCATCTTCAAGGATGGCGGCCGGGTGTTGGCCGCCCAAGCCGGCGATGCGGTGGAGATTGTCACCAACCAGACGCCTTTCTATGGCGAATCCGGCGGCCAGGCCGGCGACACCGGGCACATCACATCCGCCAAGGCCAAGGGCCAGGTCACCGACACCCAGAAATGGCTGGGCGCGCTGCTTGTCCATAGCGTGCGCGTCACCGAAGGTACATTCGCGCCCGGCGATGTGGTGGACCTGAAAGTGGACCCGGAGCGGCGCCGCGCCACCCGCGCCAATCACAGCGCTACCCATCTGCTGCATGCGGCGCTCAAGCGCGTGCTGGGCTCGCATGTCAGCCAGAAGGGCTCGTTGGTCACGGCGGAACGGCTGCGCTTCGATTACTCCCATCCCAAGCCTACGACCGCGGAAGAACTGGAGCGCATCGAAGCCCAGGTGAATGCGGTGATCCGCCAGAATTCCGACACCACCACCAGGCTGATGGCGACCGACCAGGCGATTGCCGCGGGCGCCGAAGCCTTGTTCGGCGAAAAATATGGCGACGAGGTGCGCGTGCTGTCGATGGGCAGCGACGCCGACAAGGCTTATTCGGTGGAGTTGTGCGGCGGCACTCATGTGCACCGGCTGGGCGATATCGGGCTGTTCACCATTCTCTCCGAGAGCGCGGTGGCGGCCGGCGTGCGCCGCATCGAGGCGCTGACATCCGAACATGCCCGCCGTTACCTGGCGGGCCAGGCAGAAATCGCCCGCGAGGCGGCGTCGGCGATCAAGACACCGATCGGTGAATTGGCGGGCCGTGTGGCGCAGCTGGCGGAAGAGCGCCGCAGGCTGGAACGCGAATTGGCGGAAGCCAAGAAGCAGTTGGCGCTGGCAGGTCCGGCCCAAGGCGCCGGCGACAGTGGTGTGGAAACCATTGCCGGCCTCAAGACCGTTCTGCGGCTGGTGGAAGGTGTCTCGCCCAAGGATCTCAAGAGCCTGGCCGATGGCGCCAAAAGCCAGGTCGGCTCCGGCGTGGTCGCTTTTGTGGCGGCGGCAGATGGCAAGGCATCGATTGTCGCCGGCGTTACCGAAGACCTGACATCGCGCATCAATGCCGTCGATCTGGTGCGGGTGGCGGCGGAAGCCTTGGGCGGCAAGGGCGGCGGCGGCCGTCCCGACATGGCGCAGGCCGGTGGGCCGGACAACGGCAATCCATCGGTGGCGCTTGATGCCATTCGCAAGAAACTGGGCGAACTGGCGGCGGTCTAGCCGAGCTACGCAATAATATCCGGCAACAGCCCGTTGTTGATCTCGGTGATCTCGTCCTTCAGTTGAAGCTTGCGCTTCTTCAGCCGTGACAGGGCCAACAGGTCGGCATTGCCGGACGCCGACATCGCTTCGATGGCCGCATCCAGGTCGCGATGCTCCTGGGTCAGCTGCGCCAGCTTGGCGCGTGCGGCGACCTCATTGGGACCGACAACCCGCGTCATGCTTCGCCCTTCTTGCGCCGCCGGCTCTTCGCCACATCCTCGCCCCAGCGCTTCACGCCCGGCCAATCATAGCCGAACAAATCCAAGGCGCGGCCCACCATCTGGTCCACCAAATCCGATAAGTTGCGCGGTTCGGCATAAAAGGCCGGGACCGGCGGCAAGATGATGGCGCCCATTTCGGTCAGGGCCGTCATGGTTCGCAAGTGGCCCAGATGTAGGGGGGTTTCCCGCACCATCAACACCAAGGGGCGGCGTTCTTTCAGCATCACATCCGCCGCGCGGGTCAGGCAGTTGGTGGTGACCCCGGTGGCGATCTCGCTCATGCTGCGCACCGAACAGGGTGCCACCAGCATGCCACGGTTGCGGAAACTGCCGCTGGCGATGGGCGCGGCGATATCCGTCACCGCATAGCTGTAATCGGCCTTGGCGGCGACTTGCTTGGGAGAAAGCTTGGTTTCATAGCCTATGGTCATTTCCGCAGGCTTGGTCATAACCATGTGCGATTCTATCCCCAACTGGGCACAAGCTTCCAGCGCACGGATGCCATAGACCACGCCGGACGCGCCCGTCAGGCCGATAACCAGCCGTTCCGCTTCGTTTTTTGCTGTTTCCCGCGCCTTCATGCCTCCCCGTTAGCACTTCTTAAGGCAAGGACAAAGAGTTTCGGTTCCCATACCTCAGGGGGGATGACAGAGAGGAGGATTGGTGCTTTGCTTTTCTGCCGGGCGCCCGCCGCCGAGTGCGAGCGCCAGACCGAAGTCAGCCAAGGAGGTGCATGCATGGCGCTAGAAGGACATATCCTCCACCTGTCCAATC
>DATBCP010000004.1:0-1778 GCA_036270435.1 Rhizomicrobium sp.
CATGCCCGGCACGCCCTTCCAGACGAGCAGGGCAATGACCAGCACAAAGCCGACAGCGACCCAGAATTCAGCTTCGTGCAGCAATTCCATCTCTTAGCTTCCCATCGCGCGGGCAGCATCGTCCGCCGAGACCGTGTCGCCCGTCAGCCGCTCGACAATGGCGATGGCCGCATCCCGCGCCGCCACGGTCACCGCCGCCTTGGCGCTCTCGCGCGTACCGGCGATGCGAGCGTCAGCGGCTGCCATGGCGTCATGTGCCTTGGCATCAGCCTCAGCCTTGGCATGAGCGATCTCCGCATTCAGCTTGCTGCGCGTCTCCGCGGCCAGGGCGTTGGCGCGGGCCCGCGCCTGCGCCAGCGCCTGTTCATAGGCGGCCTGGGCGGCTTCCGCATCGGCGCGCGCTTTGCCCGCCTCCGCGATGGCGCCGTTGATGGCGCCCCGGCGGCTGGTGATGGCGGCGTTGATCTTGGGCCCCGCTAACCGCCACAGCACCACGAACAGGAAGGTGAACGTCACCGCCAGCCAGAACAGCTGGCTGGGGTAAGTCTCCATCTTGAAGGGCGGAAAGCCCGCCGGCTCTTTTGCCGGGACTTCCGTCGTCGCAATGGTCTGGGGAGCGTCAGCCATTGTTGCCGTTTTAGAACGCGAACAGGATCAGGAGCGCGATGACCAGGCCGAACAGACCGGTCGCTTCGCACAGCGCGAAGCCCAGCAGCAGATTGGTGGTCTGGGTGGCAGCGGCGCCCGGATTGCGCAGCGCACCCGACAGATAGCTGCCGAACACATTGCCGATGCCGATACCGGCGCCGACGAGCGCGATACAGGCCAGGCCGGCGCCGATCATTTTTGCTGCTGCAGGTTCCATGAGTTCAAGTCCCTTCTAGGTTTGGTGCCAAAATTCAGTGAGCGTCGTGAAGATGAAGTGCTTCGTTGAGATAGATGCAGGTGAGGATGGCGAAGACATAGGCCTGCAGGAATGCCACCAGCAGTTCCAGCAGCATGATCGCCACGATCAGCAGCATGGGCGCTATGGACAGCACGGAAAGCAGGCCGCCTGCCGAACCCAGCGCGACGACGAAGCCGCCGAACACCGCCAGCATGGTATGGCCGGCCAGCATGTTGGCGAAAAGACGGACGGACAGGCTGATCGGCCGAGTCAGGAACGAGATCACCTCGATGGGGATCAGCAGGATCAGCAAATACCAAGGGGCGTGCGGCACAAAGAGTTTCAGAAAGCCAATGCCGTGCTTCATGAAGCCGGTCACGATGACCAGGCCGATCACCAGGACGGCCAACGCAAACGTCACCGCGATCTGGCTGGTGACGGTGAAGCTGCCCGGCACCATGCCGAAGAAGTTGCTGCACAAGACGAAGATGAACAGCGTGAAGACGAAGGGAAAGAATTTCAGCCCATCTTCGCCGGTCGCGGAATGGATCATATTGGCGACGAATTCGTAGGACAGTTCCGCCATCGACTGGGCGCGGGTCGGCACCAGGCGGTCCGGCTTGACGGCCAAGGTGAGAAACAAGGCGGAAGCGACCGCGACGATCACCATCAACAAGGCCTGGTTGGTGAAATAGATCGGATGGCTGCCGAGATGAAGCACGGGCTGATCCAAGCCGAGGATCGGCTTGACGGCGAACTGCTCCATCGGGTTCAGGTTCACGAACCAGTCTCCTTGCCATTCTCATCATCCGAAGACCGCTTGCTGGCGATCTCGGCGTTAATCTCGGTTGCCGCGCGCACAACGTTGCGGATGCCCGCCGCCGCACCCAGC
>DATBCP010000005.1:0-2257 GCA_036270435.1 Rhizomicrobium sp.
CATGGCAAGTCCCCCGACGATCACATCGCGGCGATCCAGATGTTTCATGACTGCTTCTTCCCCGTATAAGTGACTTTCCACACGGTCTGGCCGACATCGTCCGCCACCAGCAGGCTGCCGTCCTTCGCCACCGTCAAACCCACCGGCCGGCCCCAGGCCCGCGGCGGGTTCTTGCTTTTGCCGTCCCAGAAGCCGGTAAGGAAATTGTCATAGCCGCCGACCGCGCGTCCGTTCTTCATCCGGATACGCACCACCTTGTAGCCATGCGGTTCGCTGGTGTTCCAGGAACCGTGCAGCGAGACAAAGGCATCGCCCTTATAGTCGGCGGGAAAATTGTCGCCGGTATAGAACACCAGACCCGTCGGCGCGCTATGGGCGGGAAACAGTACATCGGGCACAATCGCCTTGGCCACCATGTCGGGACGCTTGGTTCCCAAGTCGGGATCGGGATTCTTGCCGATATAGCTCCAGGGATAGCCGTAAAAGCCGCCCGGCTTGACATAGGTGAAATAGTCCGGCGGAAGATTGTCGCCCAACCCGTCGCGCTCATTCACTGCCACGAACAGGTCGCTGGTGCCGGGATAGATCGCGATACCCACCGGATTGCGGATGCCTGAGGCATAGTCCGCCAGATTGCCCTTGGCATCGACTTTGAAGACCTTGGCGCCCGGCTGGTACTCCGAGACATTGTCGTGGCTGCCCATTTCCACAAAGATCGATCCGTCCGGCGCCAGCGCCAAGTTGCGGGTGGCGTGCATGCCGGAATTGCGCAGGTCCGGCGCGATGGTGATGCGTTCGGGCTTGCCCGCTGCCGTCTGCCCCGGTCTGTACGGCACCCGCCACACGGCCATCTGGTCGCTGAAATAGAAATAGCCGTCCCGCAGCGCCATGCCTTGCGGCTTGGTAAGGCCGCCGACAAAAATGAAACGCCGGTCGGCGGTTCCGTTCCCCTTGCTGTCGCGCAGCAAGGTGATTTTGCCAGCGTTGCGCTCGGCCAGAAACACATCGCCATTGGGCGCGGTCAAGAGCCCGCGCGCATTGTCCAGGTGATCGGCAAAAATGGAAACCGCGAAGCCCGCAGGCGCTCGGGGTTTGGTTCCCGCCGGACGTGGAATGTCCTTGTCGTTGTTGGCGACCGCCGGCGTGGCGTAGGGCTTGGGCAGGTCCGACGGCTTGAGCAGAAAATGCTGGCCTGGCTGGTCGGCGGCAAAGGCCGCGGCCGGCAGCATCAGCAAAACTGTCACGAAGCGCTTCATGTTTCGTCCCGCCCATTATTTTTGCTGTTAAAGTGATGATGGCGGGGTGCGGCCCCAAAAACAATGGTGCGGCGCGGCCCGACCGGCTAAAAGCCCGCCATGACCGATCTCGATGCCCGCAAGGCGAAGGCGCGCGCCTGGTTTGAATCCCTGCGCGACCGCACCATGGCGGCGTTCGAGGCTTTGGAAGACGAAGCGCCCGCAAATCTTTATCCGGGCCCGTCCGGCCGTTTTGAAAAGACGCCCTGGAGCCGCGGTGAGGATGAAGGCGGCGGGGTGATGGGCATGATGCGCGGCCGGCTGTTCGAGAAGGTCGGCGTGCATACCTCCACCGTGTTCGGCGCCTTTTCCCAGGAATTCGCCAAGCAGGTGAAGGGCGCCGGCGACGATCCGCGCTTCTGGGCCAGCGGCATCAGCCTGATTGCCCATATGCGCAACCCGCGCGTGCCCGCCGTGCATATGAACACCCGCATGATCGTCACCACCGAAAGCTGGTTCGGCGGCGGCGCCGACCTCAATCCCACCCTGGATCTGTCGCGAAGCCCTCGCCATCCCGACACCGTCGATTTCCATGGCCGGCTGAGACAGGCTTGCGACCGCTTCAACAAACAATGGTTCCCCAAATACAAGAAATGGGCGGACACCTATTTCTGGCTGCCACATCGCGGCGAGCCGCGCGGGGTGGGCGGCATCTTCTTCGACCATCATGACAGCGGCGACTGGGACAACGACTTCGCCTTCACCAAGGCAGTTGGCGAGGCCTTTCTGGATATCCAGCCGCAGATCATCCGCCGCCGGATGGGGGAAGCCTGGACGGCGGAAGAGCGTCACGAACAGGCCAAGTGGCGTGGCCGCTATGTCGAGTTCAACCTGCTGTATGACCGCGGCACCGTCTTCGGGCTCAAGACCGGCGGCAATGTCGATTCGATTCTGTCCTCGATGCCGCCGGTGGTGAAATGGCCGTGACCCCCGCGCCCGACCGGCCAGCGCCATCCCGGCTG
>DATBCP010000006.1:0-11967 GCA_036270435.1 Rhizomicrobium sp.
ACGGCGCGCAGTTCCTCCGCGATCTGGGCCAGGAGCGGCGGGGCAAAGCCGTGCTCGGGAAAGGCTCCCAGATAGCCGCCGTCATAGACTTTGCGCCAGACCGTGGAATCCAGGCAGAAGCGCCGCAGCTTTTCGAGCGCCTCCACCGTCAAGAACTCGTCGACCACCACGATCTGGGGTTGGGCGGTCTTCCACTGCGCACTGATCTCGGCAACGCGATTGGCCGGAGTGACGGCGGCTCCCGCCACGCGGCCGCCATCGCCCAGATGAAAATCCCCCACCTCATACCCCAACCAGGCCCGCTGCTCCTCATCATGGCAAAGCTTGTGGGAAAGAGCTTGCGGGTCTGGAGTGGCTGACGAGGCGAGTTCCCCGTGACGCCGGAAGAGAACAAAAGCTTCTTCCAGCTGTCCCATTTCCTCCAGAGCCATGGCGAGATGTCGGTAGGCTTCGACATAATCCGCAGAGAGGCGGATCGCTTCGCGATACTGGTTCACAGCCTCTGCCAGCTTGCCTTGCTCGCGCAAGGCGTTGCCGAGTGCGTTGTGCCCTTCCGGCATCTTCGGGGCAAGACGGATCACCTGCCTGGCGGACGCTTCGGCCTCAGGGAATCTGGCCTGATCATACAAACAGGCGGAAAAATTCAGCTGGGCATCGGCATAGGTGGGCGCCAAGCGTATGGCCGTTTCAAAGGCGTTGCCGGCCTCCTCCATGAGGCCGAGCTTTCGTAATGCGTTACCCAGATTGTTGTACGCCTCGACATAGCCGGGCGTGATCGCAATCGCACGGTCGAATGCCGCTCGCGCCCGCTCCGCCAAGCCTTGATGCAAATTGGTGAGTCCGAGGTTGTTGTGAGCTTGCGAAAAATCGGGTTTGAGTTCGATCGCCCTGCGATAGGCGGTGGCGGCCTGTTCCATATCCCCCAAAAGAGAATATGTGTTGCCGAGATCGTTATGCGCTTCGAAATAGTCAGGCTTCAGCCTGACGGACTCCCGATAACATCCGACGGCATCCTGGTAGCGCCGCTGAAAACAGAGGGCAACGCCCAGATAGGAATGCGCCTTGGCCAGGCCGGGCTGGGCGGCGATCGCTCGCCGTAATGAGGCTTCCGCGTCGCAATGCTTGCCTTGGCCCAATTGTGCAAGCGCACAATTGACCTGTATCTCCGCCAAGTCGGGCCGGAACGCGAGCACCTCGCGATAGGCGACTTCAGCTTCCGCCAGACGCCGGGCTTGATGCAGCCCAACGGCCTGCCGCAATCGCGAATCGAGCATCGCGTTTGGATCAGCCACGGAATTCTCTCTGTCGGAACATTACACTAATGGGTAGTGGCGGCAGAACGCCAATACCCTGCCGTAACACATTGAAAAACAACAGGCTCTTCTTGACCGCACCGGCTCAACTCAGCGCCTGTGTGAGGCCATCTATGACAAGCTCTTGTCCGGTGACGTTGCGCGCCAGGTCGCTGGCGGCGAACAGCACCATGTTGGCCACGTCGCGGCTTGTGACCATGCGCTTCAGCGCCGCCTTGCTGGTGTAGGTGCGGGTGACGTCTTCCACCGACTTGCCAAGCAATTTTGCCTTGGCGGCAATCACCGCCTGGATGCGCGGACCGTCGACCGCGCCCGGCAGGATGGCGTTGACGCGGATGCCGTCGCCGCCGAGTTCGATCGCAAGTGACTTGGTGAAACCCACGACAGCCCATTTGGAGGCGGAATAGGGCGTGCGCCCCGGCATCCCGAGATGACCCGCGATCGATGCCAAATTGATGATCGAAGGATCGCGCCCCTTGCGCAGGCGCGGCACGGCCTGCCGGACGCACAGGAACTGCCCCGTGATATTGATGGCCAAGGTACGTTCCCAATCAGCCAGCGATAGGGTTTCGACCCCGCCGGTGGGCCCCGCAATACCGGCATTGTTGACCAGAACGTCCAGCCCGGCCAATTTCTGGTCGGCCAGTTGGAACATCGAGGCGACATCCGCCTCGCGGGACACGTCGGCGATACAGCTGTGCACCTCTGGCAAACGCTTGGCAAGGCGCTCGAGGCTTTCGGGACGCACGTCGCAAACCAGCACCTTCGCGCCGGCTCCCGCGAAGGCGCGCGCGATTTCCAGGCCGATCCCATCGCCCCCGGCTGTCACCACCACGCGCTTTCCGGCCAGGTCATTCCACATCACGTTTCTCCGAAAAGCCGTGCCCGCCTTATGCCTGTGTGAGCGCGAGATCCTTGTCCAGGGATCGCACATCGCGTTGGCCGGTCAGAGCCATGGCGACTTCCAGCTCTTCCTTGATGATGGCGAGCATGCTGGAAACGCCGGCTTGGCCGCGTGCCGCCAGGGCATAGGCCCAGGCCCGTCCCAGCAGAACGCTGTCGGCTCCCAAGGCCAGGGCGCGCAGCACATCCAATCCCGAGCGGACACCGCCGTCCAGCAGGATCGGCATCCGTCCCGCGACCGCATCGCTTACGGCAGGAAGCGCGGCGATGCTGGACAGCGACCCATCCAGCTGCCGCCCGCCATGGTTGGACACCACGATCCCGTCCATGCCCTCCTCAACGGCACGCACAGCATCGCCCGGATCGGTGATGCCTTTCAGGACAAGCCGGCCCTTCCATTGCGCGCGCAGCCAGGCAATGTCCTTGTAGGTGACCGAGGGATCGAAATTGCGTGCGACCCAGGCCTGGAATTGCTTCAGCCCCGCGCCGTTCGGCATCGCAGGCGCCATGTTGCCGATGGTATGCGGCTGGCCCAACACGCCGACATCCCAGGCCCATGCGGGATGCGACAGGATATCGACCAGACGGTCAGGCCGCGCCAGGATGCTCTGTGCGCCCGCCAATCCGCCGATCCGGTCGCGATAGCGAATGCCGTTGATCGCCAGATCGATCGTCAGGAACATCGTGTCGATGCCGGCCTTTTCCATGCGCGCGATCAGGTCCTTCATGAAGCCGCGGTCGCGGATCATGTAGATCTGCATCCAGAAAGGCTGCGCCGAAGCGGCGCGCACTTCCTCGAGCGGGCAGCAGGACATGGTGGAGAGGACCATGGGAATGCCGGCGGCCTCGGCGGCGCGCACGGCCTGCACTTCGCCGCGGCGGCGAAAGAAGCCCGCAATGCCCACCGGCGACAGCGCCACCGGCAACGCCATGTCGCGTCCCAACAGCTGTGTGGACGTGCGGGGATTTGATACGTCGCGCAATACGCGCTGACGCAAGGTCACGGCCTTGAAGTCTTCGACATTGCGGCGCAGCGTGTGTTCGTCATAGCTGCCGCCGTCGATATATTCGAACAGGAAGCTGGGCAGGCGCTTTTGCGCCTCGTTGCGGAAGCCGGTGAAATTGACGATTTTCATGGTGTTACGCTGTGGCCTTTGGTTCTCGCGCGGGCAGGGGCGCGACGTCTTCGATCACAAAAAGATAGACGGCGGCGCCCAACAGGCAAAACGCTCCGGCCGTCATCAGCGGCACGACAAAGGAACCGCTGGTGATGGTCAGCATCACCCCCGTGAAGGTGGATGTGACGATGCCCGCGATATTGGCCGCGAAATTCTGGATGCCGCCTATGGACGCGACATGGGCCGGGGTGGGCGCCACGTCCGCGGGCAAGGACCAGATGCTTGCGGCGGTGAAGGCGAGGCTGCCATAGGCTATGGCGAAGAAGAAAAGCGCGACATAGGCGTTCGGCGCGAAGACGGAAAAGGTGATCACCGAAGACATCAGCATGCCCCCGACTAGGCAGGTTTTGCGGGCCGCTGTCAGGCTCCAGCCGCGGCGATACAAAGCGTCGGAGGTGAAGCCGCCAAGCCATCCGCAGGGGATCGAGACCAGTCCGGGCAGCAGGCCCAGCGTCCCCAGCTGGGCCAGCGAAAAGCCCCGGGCCTGGATCAGATAGGTGGGAAACCAGGTGATGAAGAAATAGATCACGAAGTTCAGGCAGAAGAAGCCGATCATCATGCCCCAGATAGTGCGGTAGCCGAACAGGGACGCCCATGGGACATGCGGCGTATCCGTTTTGGCTCCGCGCTCGGCCTGGATGAAGGCCAGTTGCTCCGGCGTCACCGAGGGATGGTTCTCCGGATCGCGATAGACGATCAGCCAGACAACCGTCCATGCGATGCCGATCAGGCCGGTGACGATGAAGGACAGCCGCCAGCTGAAACTGCCGATCAGCCAGGCGACCAGGGGCAGGGATAGAACCGCGCCGATCCGCGAGCCGCTGTCGAAGATGCTGGCCGCGATGGCGCGCTCGCTGCGGGGAAACCAGGTCACATTCAACTTGGCGCCAGACGGATAGGCGCCGGCCTCGCCGATGCCCAGCAGCAGCCTGAAACCCATCAGCGACGCAACGCCACGCGCCGCGGCAGTGAGGGCGGTGGACACCGACCACCACAGCACGGCAGCCGCCAGCGAGATGCGCGCGCCCACCCGGTCGGCGAACCAGCCGAACGGCATCTGCATGACCGCATAGGTCCAGAAGAAGGCGCCGAGAATCAGCCCCATCACCGCGGCATTGAGGCCCAGTTCGTGCCGGATCGTGGGAGCCGCGACCGCCAGATTGGCGCGGTCGATGTAATTGATCGCATTTGCCGCGCAGCCCATGAAGATCATGGTCCACCGGGTCCTGGGCATGCCCATGCCTTCCCCTTTGTTCTTATTTTGGCCTAGGGAACATCAAATGGCGGCAGGGAGGCAAGCGCTTTCGCAAAGCGCCTGAAAGGCTCGGTTCAGCCTTCGATCCTGGTCCAGACCTTTGCGGGATCGATGGCGAAGCGCCGCACTTTCTCTTCGTCGAATGCAAAGCCGAACCCGGCCCCTTGGTGCAGCAGCAGGCGGCCGTCCTTGACGTCCAGTTGACGGTCCAGCAGCGTCCGGAAGTTCAGGACCTGACTGTCTGGAAAAAATTCCACCATCCGCGCATTGGGCGTTGCGGCGACCAAGGGCGCATGAAGATCGTGGAACCAGTGCGGAAACATCGGCGTGGCATATCCGGCTGCCATCGCCGCGATGCGCCGCCATTCGGTAACCCCGCCACAGACCGCCGCATCGCTCTGCAGGATCGCCGTCGCCTTTTTGTCGAGCAATTCCTTATGCCGCCAGCGTCCGGCTTCGATTTCGCCGGTGGCGATGGGGATGGAGGTCGCGCGTGCCAGTGCCGCATGGCTGTCTATGTCGTCGGGGGAAAACGGCTCTTCGACAAAGAAGGGGGAATATTTTTCCAACCGGCGAACCGTCTGCAGGGCATCCACCACGTCTTTCCAGGCATTGTTCGCATCCATCATCAACAGGATATCGGGACCGATCCGCTCCCTGACGGCCTTGACCCGGTCTTCCTCCTCGCGCGGAGAAAGGCGTCCGATCTTCATCTTGACGGCCTTGAAGCCCAGCGAAACATAGCGCGCCATCTCGGCCGCCAGGTCGTCCGGCGACTTGCCTTCAAGATAGTAACCGCCGCTGGCATAAGCCGCGACGCCGTCGGACTGGAATGCCCCCAGATAGCGGTGCAGGGGCAGGCCGGCGGACCGGGCGTTCAAATCCCAAAGCGCGGTATCCAGGATGGAAAGCGCCCGCATGACGATCCCGGCCCGGCCTTGCAGCAGCACGTCCTGGTAAAGCTCCGACCACAGCGCTTCGACGTCCAAGGATTCGCGGCCGATCAGGAGTGGGGCCAACAGCTTGGCGACCGCCAAAGGCAACAATTCTCCACCGCGCGTGCCCACATAGCAGAAACCGATCCCTTCCGCGCCGCTGTCGGCGGCGACTTTTACCAGGCCGTAGTCGCGATGGCTGACGGCGCGATTGGAGAAATAGGTGATCTTGTCCAACGGGACGCGCACGCCGGCCACACTCACGGAAACGATCTTGGCCAAACTTCCCCTCCGCCGTCCAGAAAGCGATTGTTGCACGGATCGAACCGCATTCCTATAAATGCACGTGCCGGTATTGGACTATGGGGGCGTCATGACCACACGGCGGGATTTTCTGGTCGGCGCAGGTTCGGCGGGGCTTTCTTCTTCCATGACATCGGCTGCCACGTCACAGCCGGCCGCCTCCACGCGCGACTCCCATTGGGACCAGGGCCGGCTCCTGCATGTGTTGCCGACCGTCAGTCACGACCGTCTTCTCATCAAAGCGTCGTTTAACGGGCCCCTGGAAACCGCGCCCGAGCTGCATGTGGGAACCATCCGCGTGCTCGGCTCCAAGAATATCGCAGCCGGAGATTTCTGGCAGTTCGATGCGCCCGGGTTACACCCGGCCACGCCCTACCGGCTCGCCTTGGTCGGCGGCAACGGCCGGGCATTATGCGAGCCCTGGCAGCTTTCGACGTTTCCGGCGCCCGATGCCATGCCGGCGCACTTTCGGCTGATGATCTATACCTGTGCCGGCGGACATGACGTGTTCAACACCGGTCTTGCCGATGGGCATATTGCCTTCCTGCCATCGGCTGTGCGCCGGCGCTTGTTGATGCGCGGCCTGTCCTTCAAACCCGACGCCATCGTGGCAAATGGCGATCATGTCTATTGGGATTTGCGGGCGCCGCGGATGGCAAAGATGTACGGGGCCTCGCCCAGGGCCACGGCCTATGCCGGCACCTTCGATCGGGACCAGCCGGTGCTCGGCGGCCATAATGAAACGGTGTTGCGCCGCGCCGCCGGCCCGCAGATCGTGCCGCTCTATGGAACCTTGTGCCGTTCCACGCCCGTTTTTTTCATGACCGACGATCATGACTATTTCGACAATGACGAGGCGACCGACGAGATGGTCACCTTTCCGCCGGACGCCTTCATGCTCGGCCTCGCGCGGGCGACGCGGCTGCTTTATTACCCCGAATTCCTTCCCGACCCCAACCGCCCGCTGGGCCTTCCCGGCGCGTCGGCGGCGGATCGCGATCCGGGTGTTGCAGAGGCCTTTGGCACCTTGCGATTTGGCCGCCTGGTCGAGATGCTTCTTTACGACATTCGCCGCACCCAAACACTGGCAGGCCCGACCGCGGTTTTCGTCGATGGTACGGTGGAAAGCTGGCTCAAGGCGCGCATGGCGGCGCGGGACGTGACCCATGTGGTCAACGTTCCATCCAATCCGCCCGGCTGGAGCGCCGGCAAATGGGGCGAGTGGTATCCCGATATTCTGGGAGAGGATGGCAAGCTGACGACGGCCAAACCGAAACCCTTTTGGCAGGATGGCTGGCTCCGGCAGCATGACAGGCTGATGGCGGCCATCGCCGCCATGCCCGGCCGGATACCGCTGGTCATCAGCGGCGACCTTCATGCCATTGCCGAAGGCCGCATGCATCGCAGCGGGACATTGGATTTCGGCAACAATCCGATTGTGACGGTCCTGTCGGGGCCGTTGGGCACCGGCGACACCGGATGGCCTTCGGTGTTCCGTGGCGTCGGCGCGACACCGCCCACGCACCTGACAATGGAGGAAAATCTCAAGCCGATCGAAGAGAATGGCTTTGTCATCGCCGATTTTTCGCCGGACTCCATCATTCTCAAATTTTTCCGCTTCAACTATCACCGGCAGACTCCGGAAGAGATTGATACGCTGGAGCCGTTCCGCGTGACGGAATTGAAACGGCCTGCCTGAACGAGGGCTTTTGGCCCGCGATATCCGGCCAAGCGCCACGCGCAGACCCGATCTGGATGGGAACCTCGGAAGGGAGTAGCCTGACTGCTTCCCGCCGGCATTGCCATGTGAGGAACGCGCGATGGCAAAACTCCAAGTCAATGGCAAGGCCTACAGCCTGGACATCGAGCCGGACATGCCTCTGCTGTGGGCGCTGCGCAATGAGATCGGTCTCACCGGCACGAAATATGGCTGCGGCATCGCCCAATGCGGAGCTTGCACCGTGCTGGTCGATGGAAAGCCGGCGCGGTCCTGTACCTTGCCGGTCTCGGCTGCCGAAGGAAAGCCGATAACCACCATAGAAGGCCTTGCGGTCAACGGCCGGCCGCATCCCGTTCAAGAGGCCTGGGTGGCGGAGGACGTGCCCCAATGCGGCTATTGTCAATCAGGCCAGATCCTGTCGGCGGTGGCGCTGCTCAAGCAAAAGCCCCATCCGTCGGATGAGGATATCAACACCATCTCCAATATCTGCCGTTGCGGCACCTATGTCCGCATCCGGCGCGCCATCCACCGTGCCGCCGGCAAGGTTTGAGACCATGGCCAAGACAAATTCCGATCTCTCGCGCCGTCAAGTGATCGTCACCGGCACCACCCTGGCCGGTGGCATGGCCTTGGGCTTTGTCGTGCCGTCCGATGCCAAGGCGGCGATGCCGGAATTGTCGGCGCGCTATTGGAGCGACGATGGCGGTAATCCGGGCGAAGTGAATGCCTGGGTGGTGATCCATGCCGACGGGACGGTGACCTTGCGCTGTCCCATGGCGGAAATGGGCCAGGGCACCGGCTCCGGCCTGCCCATGCTGCTGGCCGAGGAACTGGAGTGCGATTGGAAGCAGATCAAGGTCGAGTTCGCCTCGGTCAATCGCAACATCCGGGAGAAAGGTGTCTATGGCGACATGCTGACGGTGGGCAGCCGCGGTATCCGCAGCGCTTATGAATATGTGCAGCAGGCGGGGGCGTCGGCGCGCGAGCGGCTGATGATGGCGGCGGCGGCCAAATGGGGCGTGCCGCGCCAAGAGTGCGATGCTGCCAGTGCCGTGGTTCGCCACAAGTCGAGCGGGCGGCATTTGCCCTATGCCGAACTGGTCGCGGATGCCGCGAAGGTGACCCTGTCGCAGGAACCCGCGATCAAGCCGCCGGAGCAATTCAAGCTGGCCGGCACCCGCCAGCCCAGGCTTGATTCCGCCATCAAGTCCGATGGCTCGGCCAAGTTCGGCATCGATACGCGTGAATCGGGACAACTTTACGCCTCGATCATGAGCTGCCCGGTGCCTGGCGGAAAGCTGGTTTCTGTCGACGACAGTGCGGTCACGGGACGCCGAGGCATCAAGCATGTCGTCAAGCTGGCCGATGCCGTTGCCGTGGTGGCCGACAATTATTGGCGGGCAAACCAGGCTTTGAAAGCCCTGAAGATCACCTGGGATACCGGCGCCGCCGCGAAGACCGACAGCGTGCAATTCGCCAAGGACTATCGCGCCGCCCTGGATGGGCCGATGGTCACCGCCCGCAGCGATGGCGATGCGAAGAAAGTGATCGCGCAATCGGCGCATGTGATCGAAGCCGTTTATGAAACGCCTCTCCTGGCCCATGCCACCATGGAGCCCTGCAATGCCACGGTCCAACTCAAGCCGGACCGGCTGGATATCTGGATGGGTTCCCAATCCGCGCTGGCCAATGCGCGCATGGCGGCCGAGCTTGCCGGGCTGAAGCCGGAGCAGGTTTATTTCCATCAGGCCTATCTGGGCGGCGGTTTTGGCCGAAGATCCAATGGCGATGAACTGCGCCATGCCGTTCTGGTGGCCAAGGCCGCCAATATCGACCAGCCGCTGCAGCTGTTATGGTCGCGCGAACAGGACATGCGGGCGGACCGTTTCCGGCCCCAGTCCGCCATTCGCATGAAGGGCGCGTTGTCCGCCGATGGCATGCTGGAAGCGGTGCATATCGAGAGCGCCTGCGGCTCCATCCAGCGGTCCGGCAATCCTTCGGCGGCGGCCAATGGCATCGACGGAACCGCCATCGATGGCATCGGGCCATCGGTGCCTTATAATCGCGTGCCGAACTGGTACACCGGACTGCTGCTGAAGAACACCCATATCCCCGTCAGCTATTGGCGCTCGGTGGGCGGCTCGCAGAATGGCTTCTATATGGAGAGCTTCATTGACGAGCTGGCGCATGCCGCCGGCAAGGACCCGCTGGAATTTCGCCGTGGCCTGACCGACCGGGCGGATTCGCTTTCGGTTCTCGCCAAGCTGGAGCAGATCAGCAACTGGCATGCGAAACTGCCGCAAGGGCAGGGGCGTGGGATTTCGCTGGTCGACAATCATGGCGCCATCGGGGGCCATGTCGCGGAAGTGTCGGTCGATCCCCAAGGTGCCATCCGGGTGACGCGGGTGTTCGCGGCGACGGATGCCTATCATGTGGTCAACCCCAACCTGGTCGAGGCGCAGATGGAGGGCGGCGTGATCTTCGGCCTGACGGCCATGCTGTATGGCGAGATCACGGTGAAGGATGGCGCGCCCCAGGAAAGCAATTTCGACAGCTATCGGATGGTGCGGCTGGCGGATGCGCCCGATGTGAAGGCCGAGCTCGCTTTGACCGGCGGGGTGAACGAGGCCGGCAAGCCCAAATGGGGCGGCGTGGGGGAGAATTCCGTTGCGCCCATCGCCGCCGCGGTTGCGAACGCCATCTTCAACGCCACCGGCAAGCGCATCCGGTCCTTGCCGTTCAAAAATATCAAGCTGACCCAGCTGACCAGTCTTTAGAATCCTGGAGTTCGTATTAATCTCCCAGCCCAGAGCTCATGAGAGCCGAAGTGACGGGAGGAACCGGCGATGTCCAAGGACACGATCCCACGGCGCGGTTTTCTGGCTGGAGCAGGAGCGGGCGCGGCCAGCGTGGCGGCCCTGACCGGTCTTCCCGCCAAGGCTGCGGAAGCGGTTCCCAGCGCTTCGCCCCAGACCGGGGCGCCGCCCGAGACCTGGCTGGTGTTGACGGCGGAAGAAGTGGCGTTTTTCTCCGCAACCTCCGACACCATGATCCCGGCCGATTCCCTGTCGCCTTCGGGCACCGAATGCGGCGTTCCCGTTTTCATTGATCGCCAACTGGCCAGCGCCTGGGGCGCGGGCGCCAGAATGTACCGCGCCGGTCCGTTCCATCAGGGCCTGCCGGAACAAGGCTATCAACTGCCGCTCACGCCGCGCGATTTCTTTGCCGCCGGTGTGCAGGCTACCAATGCCTGGTCGCGCAAGACCTATGGCAAGAGTTTCGACCGGCTGACCCCCGATCAGCGGGCCGAGGCCCTGACGGCAATGGAAAGCGGCAAGGCCGCGTTCGAGGACTTCGACGCCAAAGCGTTTTTCCAGCGCCTGCTTGCCATCACCATGGAGGGTTTTTTCTCCGATCCCGTCTATGGCGGCAATCGCGGCAAGGCCTCCTGGCGCATGCTGGGTTTCCCTGGTTTGCCAGCGACTTACGTCGACAAGCTCGAGCAATATCGCAACAAGCGCTATGTCGCCGAACCGCAATCCATCGCGGACTTTTCCTGAAGGGAGCGTGCGATGGCGACCAGGCTGAAGGAAATCGACGCGGTGGTGATCGGCATGGGCTGGGCCGGCGGTTTGCTGGCGCGCGAACTCACCCTGGCCGGCCTGAATGTGGTTGGCCTGGAACGCGGGCCGGACCGCCGTCCGGCGGAGGATTTCGCGCTTCCCGCTATCCGGGACGAGCTCAAATATCAGCAGCGGCTGGAGCTGATGGGCGACAATTCCATCGACACCATCACCTTCCGCAACCAACCCGCACAGATGGCGCTGCCCATCCGGCGCTGGAGCGCCTTCCTGCCGGGCGAAGGCGTTGGCGGCACAGGCAACCATTGGGGCGGGGCGCATTGGCGTTTCCACCCCGATGATTTTCGCCTGCGCACGTATCTGCAAGCCCGCTACGGCGCCAAATCCGTTCCCGATAGCATGACCATCCAGGACTGGCCGGTCAGCTATGATGAGTTGGAACCCTATTACGACCGCTTCGACAAGGTGTGCGGCGTGTCCGGCAAGGCGGGCAATTTCAAGGGACGCAAGATCGCGGGCGGCAATGTCTTTGAAGGCCCGCGCGCCAGCGAATATCCCAACCGGCCCATGCCGTCCTCGGAAGGCGGCCTGATGTTTGCAAACGCGGCGAAGGGCCTAAGCTATCACCCCTTCCCGGTGCCGTTCTCGGCCGCCAGCGCGCCCTACAAGAATATTTATGGCGTCGCCATGGGCGCCTGCCAGGAATGTGGTTTCTGCACCCGCACCGCCTGCGAGGCCAGTGCCAAGGCTTCGACCGTCACCACCATCATGCCGGCGCT
>DATBCP010000007.1:0-21218 GCA_036270435.1 Rhizomicrobium sp.
CCCTCCATTCGCGCCGCCAGGCGTCCCGTGGTAGAAGCGCTCAGGGCAACCTAACGAGCTGGGCGATGAAATACCTGCCGCTGGTATGGGCCGCCTGGATGCGGAAGCCCGCGCGGGCCATCCTCACTTTATTGTCGGTGACCATGGCCTTCATGCTGGTGGGACTGATGATCGGCCTCAGTGCCAGCATCGATCGCATCGCCGCCATGACTCGCGCCGACCGCATTTACGTCAATCCGCGTTTTTTTGCCGCCGATGCCATGCCGCTCGCCATGGAACGGCAGATTGCCGGGCTGTCCGGAGTCGCCAAGGTCATTCCGGTGGGGGAAGTCTGGGGCTGGTATCAGCAGGAAAAGAACAACGTCTATATTCCGTTCGGCGACCTGCGTTCGAGCCGCATGGAATGGCCGGTGTCGGACGCGCAATGGGATGCGCTCAAAGCCACGCCCAACGGCGTGATCATGAGCCGGCTCCAGGCACAGCGCTGGAACAAGCAGGTGGGTGACACCTTCACCTTCAAGGCCCCGGCCTTCGACAAGCTCGACGGCACCAAATTCTGGAGTTTCAAGGTGCTCGCCATCACCGAGGATATGCCGCTCAATCCCGACGGCTATCTGTTCGGCAACTTGTTCTATTTCGACAAATCCCGGCCGCTCACCCAGCAAGGCAAAGTCGGCTATTACGAAGTGATGGCCACCGATCCGGAGCGCGGCAGCGAGATCGCCCGCAAGATCGACGGCACCTATGCCAGTTCCGGCATGCCCACCCGCAGCATGACCGATAAAGCGGCGTTCGATAGCGGCATGGACAATGGCATCAATGTCGGGGCGGTGACCCGCAAGATATCGGTTGCCGGATTGGTGATGATCCTGTTCCTCACCGCCAACGGGCTCGCCCAGTCGGTACGCGAACGCTTCGCCGAGTTCGCGGCGCTAAAGACCATCGGCTATAGCGACCGGGTTGTTATGCTGCTGGTGTTCCTGGAGGCGGCCTTGCCGTGCCTGGTGGGGGCAACGATCGGCATTGGCCTTGCCGCCGCCCTGGGTGGGCAGATTCCCAAGCTCTGTCCGCCGGGCTGGAGCCTGCCGGCGCCGGTAATGGCGCCCATCGTCTATGTGTTCGCCGGCGCAGGCGCCGCCGTGATCGCACTGGCTTCGACCGCGCTTCCCGCCTTTCAGCTCGGCCGCATGGACATCGCCACCGCACTGTCGGGGCGCAAATGACCCTGCTGCGCCAAATTTGGACCGTCTCGGCGTTGAACTTTCGCAATTTGCGACAACGGCTATGGCAATCGCTGGTGATCATTGTGGGCATGGCCTGTGTGGTGGGCGTGCTGCTGTCCATGCTGTCGCTGAGCGAAGGCATGTACCGTGCCTATAACGGCACCGGCGACCCGGGCCGCGCCATCGTGGTCTCGGAAGGCGCCAACGACGAAGTGATCAGCCATATCGGCCGCGACATCGGCGCCATCATCGCGGCCGCGCCGGGCATCGCCAAGGACGGAGCGGGCCGCCCCATTGCCGACCGCGACATACTCGTAGGCGTCCCCGCGACCAAGAAACGGCACAATAGCGACTCCTACATCTTCCTGCGCGGCTTTGGGCCTCAAGGATTTGCGCTTCGGCCCGACCTCAAGATCGTGGCGGGGCGCAGGTTCGCGCCCGGCAGGCGCGAACTGATAGCCGGTGTCGGTGCCCAGGGCCAATTTGCCGGCATGAATATCGGCGATCGCGTGATCCTGCCGGACGGACCCTGGACCATTGTGGGCAGCTTCACCAGCGGACGTGACATTCTGGAAGGCGAGATCGTGGGCGATTCCGATACCGTGATGCCGGCGGTCCGTCTCAAAAATTACAACAGCGTGATCGTGCGACTCGCATCCCCGGACCGGCTGGCCTTGCTGAAAAAGACGTTGACCTCGAATCCCGCTTTGTCGGTGACGGTCGAGCGGCAGACGGACTGGTATCACAAGATCAACGACCAGTTTTATATCTTCTTCAGCGGCGTGTCTTATGCGATCGGCGCCATCCTTGGGGTGGGCGCCCTCTTCTGCACCGTCAATATCCTCTACGCCGCGGTCAGCGCCCGCACGCAGGAAATCGCCACCCTGAGGGCGCTGGGCTATGGCGCCTTGCCGGTGGCCGTGTCGGTCCTGGCCGAAGCCATCCTGTTGTCGGTGACAGGCGCCCTGATCGGGGCGGCCATCGCCTGGCTTTTGTATGACGGCCAGCAGGATTCCATGTGGATCAACGTGTTCTATTTGACGGTCTCGCCAGCCTTGGTGGGGATTGGTATTCTTTGGGCGGTTGTCGTGGCGTTGCTGGGCGGCATATTGCCCTCCATCCGCGCCGCGCGCCGTCCGGTAGCGGAGGCGTTGCGCGCAACATGAATATGGAAAACGACAAGGCGTCGCTTCTGGACTCGCTCAAGATCGAGCGAGCGCCCATCTCAAAAGGGCGCCGCAGATCGACATCGCCTTGGGTCTATGGCGCGGCGGCCGCAGCCCTGATCGGCATTGGCGCGGCCGCCTGGTTCATCTGGCCGGACAACGCCATCCCCGTGCATGTGGTTACCGCTTCGCAGGAAGGGGCTGGTGGCGCCGGCGGCGCCAGCCTGGATGCCAGCGGCTATGTGGTGCCGCGGCGCAAGGCGACATTGTCCGCCAAGATCCTGGGCAAAGTCACCGAGGTGAATTTCGAGGAAGGCCAGAAGGTCAAGGCAGGCGATGTGGTCGCGCGCCTGGATGATACCAACTACGCCGCGGCGCTGCGCCAAGCCCAAGCCCAGGCGCGGGTGGCAAGGGCGACGATGGACAATACCGCGCCGATCTACGCCCGCTATCGCTCGCTCAAGGAACAGGGTGCGATTTCCACGGACGCGGTGGAGAACGAGCGCCTTGTCTATGACAATGCCCGCACGGCCTATGACGCGGCCGTGGCGGCGGTGGGCTTGGCCGAAGCCAATCTGCGCGACACGGTGGTGCGCGCGCCTTTCTCCGGCGTGGTGACGGTGAAGGTGGCGCAAGTGGGCGAAGTGGTGGCGCCCTCGGCCGCCGGTGGCGGCGATACCCGCACCGGCATCATCACCATCGTGGACATGAATTCGCTCGAGGTCCAGGTCGATGTCAGCGAGAATTATATCGAACGGGTGCAAGTGAGCGGGCAGGCGGTCATCCATCTCGACGCCTTTCCCGACTGGGACATTCCCGGCTCGGTGATCGCCGTCATCCCCACCGCCGACCAAAGCAAAGGCACGGTGCTGGTGCGCGTGGCCATCAAAGCCAAGGACCCGCGCATCCTGCCGCAAATGGCGGCGCGCGTGGGTTTCATGACCGCGCCGGAGAAAGGCGCCGTTCAGGCGGTATCGCGGGTCAGCGTGCCGCTGACCGCTGTCATCGCCAGTGGCAAGACCGGCACGGTTTTCGTGATCAATGACGGCAAGGCCGAGAAGCGCGACGTGGCGCTGGGGCTCAAGACCGCGCAGTCCATCACCATCCTGTCGGGCATCTCCGCCGGCGACCGGCTGGCCGGCGACAATCTCGACAAGCTGCATGACGGCGACCGGGTGAAATCCGCCGAGTAGCGCAGCGCTTTATGGCACCGGATTCTTGGACGCCAATTGGTCCATGAACGCGTTCATCTCTTGCGTCACTTCCGCCTCGTTGGTGCGGAAGACGTCATGCTCGGCGTTGGCCAGCCGCACCACGCGCGCTCCGGGCACGCCTGCCTCGAAAGCATTGGCATGCACCATCGTCAGCGCATCTTGAGCCTGCAGGAAGGCCTTCACGCCCGCAGGCGCGTTATCGGGCGGCGTATGGGGCGCGTTGAAAAAGGCCAGCACCGGCGCCTTGATCGCGGTATATTTATGCGCCCCGCCCAGGATCGCATCGCCGACCTTGACCGCCTGCGTGTCAGGCGCCGGCGCGGGGGCCGGCAGCAGCTTCATTTCCATTTGCGCCACCGCAAGGTCTTTTTCGAAGCTTGGCAGGCTTTTCTGCAGCAACTCATCGACCAACGGCTTGACCTCCATGCGCCGGATGGCGGCAACATTGGTCAGCGCCTCCAGCGACTGGCGCAATTCGCGCGCATCCAGATAGGGGGTGAGACCCGGCGGAAGACCGCCACCGGGGGCGTAAAAGGCGTAGGCATAGCCCGCGTCCAGATAGACCAAGCCGGAAACCTTGCCCGAATGGCGCGAGCCGATGGAGCTCAACTCCTCGCCCCCGATCGACCAGCCCGCCAGCACCGGACGCTCCAGCTTCAAGTGATCGATCACCGCAATGACATCGTCGCCAAGCCGGTCGGCGTCATAGTTGGCGATGGTGGGTTCGGGAATGCTGGATAGGCCGATGCCGCGCCTTGTGATGGCATAGACATGGTGTTTGCCGGTGAAGTTGAGCGCGAATTTGTCGAACGTGTGCGCGGTGTTGCCCAAGCCCGGCAGAAAGACCAAGGGCGGACCGCTGCCGCCCCAATCCAGCACTTCCAGCTTCACGCCCTTTGCCACCGTCACAAAGCTGGTCTTGTGCGGCGATGGATCGATGACGAAACCGGCGCTTGCGCGGGTGAATGTGAGCGGCTGCGTCTTTCCATCCGCGCTCCAACTGCCGGCGATGGATTTTCTGTCCGCCGACAAAACGCCTTCGAAACTGCCCTCGCGGCGGTCGAAGGTGAGTTTGATGGCCTGCCCCGACCGTGTGATGGAGACCGGATTGCCATTCAGGGTGCCTGGCGTGTCATTCAGGTAATTGACCTCGCCGCGATAACCGCCTCCCTTTTTGTGTGCCAATTGCAGGACCCGTGCCGGATTGGCCGAGCCCTGCCAGATGCCCGCAATGTCGCCGGCCGCGTCGGGCGCGGCCGTTGCCGGTCCCGATAGAAAAAGCAGTGCGATCCCGGCAAGACAGTTTTTCATCGCCCCATAACCTGTGAATCCCGCTGCCGGACCCTAGCCCTGGAATCCCTGACGCTTCGTCACCAACATCGCTTTTGGCGGGTTGCATTAACCAAATGGGCGCACCGGATGGTTCCTTCCTTCCGTATCACGCGATCGTCCAAAAATCCGTTTCCCCTAAGAAGGTTATATGGGTCTGTAAAATTGGCATTACAGTTTTAAGGCGGAATGTGCCTAGAAATGTAAAACCGGATTACAGGCGTACGGATTTACCAACAATTTCAATTCGTACCAAATTGGCACGATTCATGCTCATAGGGAACCTTGCCCGTTGGAACACGCCGCTTGCAGGTAGCGGTCGTTTGCGGGCGGATGGAGAGATCAGGTGACCGGACGACACAGGAAATTGGGAGGCTTGGCGGAGGAATCCGTCCGTGGCGCCCAGCGTGGATTGCTGGTGTTGTTGGGCTCCGCAATGGTGTGGGCTCTGCTCATCTGGGCCGGATATCACTACTTTTACGGCTAGGCTGCCGTCTGTTCCGGTTTGAGCGCGATCGCCTGTTGAACTTCAATCGAAAGCGCGCCGGTCGAGGTGTTGGTCCCGGCCTCGCGCCTTCGCTGCGCTCAGACGCTGCGGCGTTGGCTTAGCTTTTCTTGGCGAGCACAGCGAGCCTAGAAAAGCTTGCCCTATGCGAGCGTTAGCGAGCATGCGTCGCTCCGCCCTTCGCTTTCGCTTCGGGCGTTCGGCCCTCAAATCGGTCCACTGGACCGATTTGACCGGCACGCCGGTCGGGCCACACTCCACTGGACCATTTCGTCCGCCTGCGGCGGACCGCTCCTCACCCCTCTGAGCGCTTGGTGACCGAGGTCACCGTCATCTTTCCGCGCAACAGGTCGAGCGCATAGGCGAGCTGGAAATCGTCATATTTGGTGCCCGGCGCAGCATAGATCACCGGGGCATCGGCGCGTTTGGTCGGTATGGGCTCGCCCGTCAGGTGCCCCTGCAGATCGGCCTCGGAATAGCGCAATAGCTTTGGCAGGTTTTCCTCATCGCCTTGCGCCACCTGGAGATCGGGAATGATACCCTGCGCCTGGATGGAATGACCTGACGGCGTGTAGTAGCGCGCCGTGGTCAGACGCAACGCCCCGCGTCCCTCGCCCAACGGGAGAACGGTCTGCACCGAGCCCTTGCCGAAGCTGGTCATACCCAGGATGGTGGCGCGTTTATGATCCTGCAGCGCGCCGGAGACGATTTCCGAAGCGCTCGCCGTGCCGCCATTAATCAAGACCACGATCGGCTTGCCGTCTGTGATATCGCCGGGCTTGGCGTCAAAGCGCTGAGTATCCTCGAGCTTGCGGCCGCGGGTGGAAACGATCTCACCGGCATTGAGGAAATCGTCCGAGACCTGGATCGCCTGGTCCAGCAGGCCACCGGGATTGTTGCGCAGGTCAAGCACATAGCCCTTGATGCCCGGGCCGATCTGCTTCTTGAGATCGCGCACCGCTTTTTCCAATCCTTCGGCGGTCTTTTCGTTGAAACCCGGCATGCGGATGTAACCGACATCGCCTTCACGCCGCGAAGTGGTTGCGTCATAGGGAACATCGGCGCGCACCAAGCTCACCTCGAACGGCTTTTTTTCGCTCTGGCGCTCCACAGTCAAAGTGACCTTGGACCCGACCGGACCGCGCATGGTGTTGATCGCCTCATTGAAATCCTGGCCCGACACCGCCTTGCCATTGATGGCGGTGATCCGGTCGCCCGGCTTGATGCCCGCCGCGGCGGCCGGCATGCCATCCATGGGCGAGACAACCCGGATCACCCCGGAGTCTGGCACCACCTGAATGCCGACACCGCCAAAACGCCCCTGGGTACGCGCCTGGAAATCCCCGCCAAAGGACTTGGCGTCCATATAGGCGGAATGGGGATCCAGCCTCGAAACCATGCCCTGCACCGCCGACTTGATCAGCTCCTTGTCCTGGACCGGCTCGACATATTCGGAGCGCACCTTGGAAAAGGCCTCACTGAACAATTGGATCTGTCCATAGGAGGATGGATCGGGAGCGCCATGTGCCGCGGCAACGACAAAGGCAGCACCCAGCCCCATCAGGGCGCCTGCCCCAACCCACGCAAACGTCTTCATCGCCAGCCCGCACTTTCCTGTTGCCCGCGTCCTGGCGAGCGTACCCGACTATTTTTTATAATACATCGGGATTTCGCCCGCGATCTTGCTGTGCAACCGGTAAAGACTGGTGGAACCGGTGAGGTAAACGGTCTTGCCGTCTTCCGCGAAACCGACATTGGCCACGATTTCCGGCACAACCAATTGACCCAAAACCTTGCCCTGGGGCGAGATGATGCGGACCCCGCCCGGCCCGGTGGCCCATAAGTTCCCGGCCGAATCCACCTTCATGCCGTCGGGCACATCGGGCGCGGAACCCGGCCAGGAGATCAGCTTGCGCGGATTGGACAGCTTGCCGTCGGCGCCCACGTCATAGGCGCGGATATACATGTCCGGCAGCGAGTTGGAGATATAGAGCGTCTTTTCGTCGGGTGAAAACGCGATCCCGTTGGGCTGGGTCATGTCGGTGACCGCCGGTGTGAGCTTGCCGCCGGCATAGCGGAACACGCCGTTGAACTTGATCTCCTTCTTGGGGTCCTTGTCCATGTCGGGCAGGCCGAAGGAAGGATCGGTGAACCACAGCGTGCCGTCCTTGGTGAAGACCAAGTCATTGGGACTGTTGAACCGCTTGCCCTGATATTTGGAGAGGAACGGCTTGGTGTTGCCCTTGTCGTCCATCCTTTCGATGGTGCCGATATACATGCGGGTGAGCAGGATCGAGCCGTCCTTGTCGGTGATCATGGCGTTGGAGCCGAAATTCTTGTCCGGGGGCGCATTCTTCAACCCACCGGAGTCGTTCAACACGACGGTCACCTTGTTGGTCTTGGGATCGTAATATCGCACCTTGTCGCCGCGCACGTCGGAGAACCAGAGCTTGCCTTCCTTCCACATCGAGCCTTCGGCAAAGATGAAGCCGCCCGCGACCTTCTCGATCTTGGTGCCCGGCGCGATGACATTGTCCAGCGCCGAGTCGAGTTTTTTGATCGAAGTTCCTTGCGCCAGCGCCGGCACGGCCAAGACGGTGAGCAGCAACGCGGCGACGAAATGCTTAAGCATGGATATCCCTCCGATGATTTTGGGCGAGCTTATATGGCCATTGTTCAACTTGTCATCCCCGGCCGAGCGAAGCGATAGCTTCGCGAGGGGAAGGGGACCCAGGTGTTTGACACCTATAAGTTTTGGCCGCCTGGGTCCCCTTCCCTCATGCTCGCTTCCGCTCGCATTCGCCGGGGATGACAGTTTGGGTTTACTTTCGCGACACCACCACCTGGATGGTATCCTCCTTGTTGCCCGAGAGCTGGATCACATGCCGCCCCGGCTTCAACGGAAAGGACACCATCTTGCGCATGCCCGAACATTCCGCGCCATGCGCATGGCCGGCGGAGGCGACGGACGAACCGTCTTGTACCATGTCGAGCCAGGCGCCCGCGGACAGCGCCACTTGATAGCTCCCCGCCTCGCGCACATCCAAGGACAGCATGCCGCCATAGCTGCCGGCGGCGCCCGGCTTTTCCGGCGCGATGACAAACCGCACGTCATTTCCAGGATGGAGGGTCACGGTCACGGCCTTATCCAAGGTCACGCGTGCCGGCTCGAGCTCGGGCGATGCAGTGGCCGCTTTCAACGTGTCGCCCCCAGCCGGCGAAGCGGGACAGGCGGGCTGCGCCATGGCGGCGCCGATCATCAACAGTGACACGCAAAAGGAGACGACGAGCCTTTTCATCCCATACCTCCCGATCCCGGCATTTCTCGCTGTATATCATGAAATACAACGAAAGGCAGACACCTGGCGGACAACGCCTTTTCGGGATCAGGTTTCCAGGATGGTATTGGGCAGCCGGTTCTTGGGCGGGCCATCGGGTGGAAAATGTAGCGCCAGTGCCGCCCCGCAAATCTCAATGGCTCTGACAAAGCCTTCACCGGGTTTGCCATTCTTCATGCCGTCCACCACCGCGGCGACGCTTTGGTTCCACGGCCCCTCGCCCACCGCCTGATGGATGGCGGCATGCGCCACCAGCTCCACCCGCCGGTCGGCCAGTGAGGCAAAGATGAGGACATGCGGCTCGGCATGGGAGAGTCTTGCCCCCACCGCCACGAAATGCCGCCGCGCCGCCTGGCGCACCCGATGGGCTTTCAGGGCGCCCGGCGTCATGGCGCGGCGCACCTTGGGCATCGCCACGATGATTGCCACGCAGAGAAAGATTCCTGCCTGCAGGAGTTCGAAACTGGAAAGGGTGCGCAGGATCAGTCCCTCCATGGCGCGGGTGGTTTCATCGGTCCAGCTGGAGAAGATGGAAGCCAGAGCCAGCCGGTGCAGCCCCAGCAGGACCAGCAGTGGCGGCACCACAAAAGCCGCCACCGCCGCCCACAAAAGCGGCACTTCGCGATAGCGCGACACATCCCTGGCCAGGACGCAGAATATCTCGCCCGAGGTTTTTTCCTCCACCGCGGTGATCGCGGCGCTGACGCGCTCCCGGTCTTTTTCACTCAGCATCTACCAGCTCCCCGACGAACCGCCGCCGCCGAAGCTGCCGCCGCCGCCGCTGAACCCGCCGCCGCCCGACCAGCCGCCGCCGCCGCCGCTCGACCAACCGCCACCGCTGCGCGGTCCGCCCATGAACAGGAAAGGCAACAAACCCCAGCCCCCGAAAACACGGCTGATGGCGATGAAGATGAACAAGATGATCAACAAGCCCGCCAACCCGCCGCCGCCACTGTCATGGCCCTGGTTGCGCAATTGCTGGGCGGCCACCGCGGCCCGTCGTTCCGCTTCCGACGGGTCGAGCGACAATTGCTGGATCAGCGCGTCGACGCCCGCTTCGACGCCGGCGTTGAAATCGCCGCTGCGGAATTTGGGCAGGACCTGGGTCTGGATCACCACCGAGGAAAAAGCGTCGGTGACTATCGGCTCCAGCCCATAGCCCACTTCAATGCGGGTCTTGTGCTCGTTGGGCGCGACTATGAAGAGGATGCCGTTGTTCAAGCCCTTCTGGCCGATACCCCAACTGCGGCCCAGTTGATAGCCATAGTCGGAAATCTCATAGCCCTGCAGCGATGAGAGCGTGACCACCACCAGCTGGCGTGAAGTCTTCTGTTCCAGCGCCGCAAGCTTGCGGGTCAGGTCCGACTTGGTGTCGGACGACAGGATGCCGGCGTCATCCACCACCCGCCCGGTGAGCGCCGGAAATTTCGGCGCTGACCAGGCAGGGGTCAGGAGGAACAGGAAGGCGAGCGTGGCGGCGAGAAACCGCGTCACGGGTTACGGCCTCGCAGGCTGAGTACCGGGCTGGGCCGCGGCCGGCGGCGGCGGCGGCGCCGCGCTTTGCGCACCGGGTAAGACGGTGGGAGCGGATTGCGCGGCAGCGCTGGCGGCAAATGGTGTCGCCTGCTTGTAGGATTTATAAAGTGTCGCCGCCCAGATCGAACCCGGGACGGTCACCAGCTCGGTGTTATAATCCTGCACCGCGGCATTATAGTCGCGTCGCGCGATCTCGATGCGGTTCTCGGTGCCTTCCAGCTGGGATTGCAGCGCCAGGAAGTTCTGGTTGGATTTCAGGTCGGGATAATTCTCGCTGATCGCCATCAGCCGCCCCAACACGCCGGACAATTTGTCCTGTGCGTCCTGAAATTCCTTGAACTTGGCCGGGTCGGTGATGGTGGAGGCATCGACCTTCACCTGTGTCGCCGAGGCGCGGGCCTGGGTGACCTGAGTCAGCACCGTCTGTTCCTGTTTCGCATAGGCCGCGACCGTATTGGCCAGGTTGGGAATCAAGTCGTTGCGGCGCTGATAGGCCGCCTGCACATCGGCCCAGCGGGCCTTTACCGCCTGGTCCTTGGTCGGAATGGTGTTGACGCCACAGCCAGCCAGCGCCAGCGCAAGGCCAAGCGCAGCCGCCAGTTTGGGCAACTGTTTCCAAATCGTCATGGAGGTTCCTCTTTTCACGGTCGCTCCCGCTCTCGCGGACGCTCCCAATCCTCAGGGTACAAATACCCGCGCTGAAATGTGGGGGAAGTTCAGGGAACCGCAAGTGGGAAAATTGGTCAGGCCGGGGCTTGATTTCCCCAGACGACCGACTACGGGCAGCCGACTATTCGGCGTGTCCTGCGAATATCCCGTTGAGCATCTTGCCGGATGCCGCGCCGGCCAGACCACCGAATGAGCCTTGTTGCATGTCTTCCGCCGCTTTCAGGACCGCGGCCCAGGCCACACGCGCCAAGGCGCCACCCACGCTGATGCGGCGCACGCCGAGTTCGGCCAGCTCCGCGACGGTCAGGCCGGGGCCGGACATCAAGACATTGACCGGCTTCGGCGCAACCGCGCGCACCATGGCGGCGATGTCCTGTTTGTCCCGCACCCCCGGCGCATAGAGACAATCGGCGCCGGCTTGCGCAAAGGCGACGAGCCGGTCAATGGCAGCCGCGGCCGTAAAGTCGTCGCCCAACAAGCCCTCGGTGCGTGCCACCAGGATCACATCCTGGCCGGAGCGGTCTATGGCCGCACGCGCCGCACGGATGCGTGCGACGGCAAAGTCCTTGTCATAAAGTCCCGCGCCATCTTCCTTCCGGTCTTCGATCGACACACCGGCGATGCCGGTGTCGATCGCCAACGAGACGCTGGCGGCCACACCCTCCGGCTCCGTAGCGAACCCTCCCTGGAAATCCGCATTCACCGGCAGGCCGGTCGCCGCAGACAGGGTGCGGAGATGGGAAAGTGCATCGTCACAGGTGATGCCGTAATCGGGACGGCCGGTGGTCCAGGCAAAGCCCGAACTGGTCGAGGCCAGCGCCTTGAAACCCAGATGCTGCAACAGCCTTGCGCTGCCCACATCCCAGGGATTGGGAAGCACGAAACAGCCCCGTTCATGCAGGGCGCGGAATGCGGCACGTTTGGCGGCGGTGTCCGTCACGCCGGGACTGTGGCGCGGCCTTCAGATTCGCGCAAATGATAAAAGCGCATGGCGCCTCACATGCCAGCGGATATCTTGATCATCCGGCCATCCGTCAGATATTTGCGCGCCACCGCAGCGACATCGGCCGGCGTCACGCTCTCCAGCGCCTGTTCGTAATGCCGGGCGCGATCGAACTTGGCGTCGATATCCCAGCCGGCATTCAGAATCCCCGACCAATAATCATTGGTCTGCATGCTCTGGCGGAAAGAGGCCAGCATGGGGGAACGGGAACGCTCGAATTCATCAGCGCCGATGTCCCCGGCTTTCAGCGCGGCGATGGTCTTGCTTGCGGCATCGAAAAACACCTGCGACTTGCCCGCCGGCATGGTGGCGTTGGCCTGGAAATAACCGAAATCGAAGCCGGTCGAGTATGCCGGACTGGCGCTCACCGAGTAACTCAAGCCGCTTCCCCGCACCTCTGCCAGCAGTCTTTCGCGCAGGATCGCCGCCAGCATCCGCAAGCTGGCATCCTCCTTGAGATCGGCGAAGAAATAGCCGCGGGTGGCCCAGCTCATACTGGCCAGGGTCTGGCCGGCCGCGGTGTCCGCCGATATCGGCAACATCACCGGCTGCGCCCCTCCGGGAAAGCCGGTGTCGCTGCCCGCTGTCACCTTGGGACCCTCGCCATGGCGTTCCGGCAAGGCGCCCAGGGTGGCCGCGACGGCGCGGCTGGCCGCCTCCACCGTGATATCGCCGGTGATGACGACTTCCAACGGGCCCTGCGCCAAGGCGGGCGCCACCAGGGCCTTGAGATCCTCCACCTTGGCCGCGCTGATTTCCGCGATGCCGGGCGAGGCCCAGCGCTTGTCGCCCGCATGCAGGATGGCGGCCGAATTGAGCATCATCACGCCCGAGGGCGTCGCATCCGCGGTCCTCAACCGGTTGATGGAGCGTTGCTTGAACTGCTCAAAGCCCGCGGTGCGGAATCCGGGGTCCTTGATATAGGCGGCGAATAGCTGAAGCTGGGTTTCAAGGTCCTGCGGCGTGGTCTGGCCCCCAAAAGCAAAAGAGCTGTCGCCCAGGCCGAAGCCCAGACCATAGCTTTTCCCGGAAAGCGCGGTCGTCATCTGGGTGGTGGACAAGGCTCCCAATCCACCGGAGGTAAAGCCGCCGAATATCCAGTTGGGGATGGCGCTGTCCTTGGCCAGGGCCACGCGGCCGCTGCCGAACCGGACCGACACCAGGACCTGGTTCACCCTTGTATGCGACGGGCGCACCAGCAGGCGGACATTGTTGGCAAAGCGCTGGGTGGTGACGCCGATGTCGGGCGCGTCATGGCTCTCCACCACCCGCCCCGGCGGGCCAAAATCGGTATAGGGCCATGGCACGATGGTGCTGGCAGCGGCAGCAGGCTTGTTGTCGGCGACGGCCGCGCGATAGGCCTGGATCACAGCCGCCTCGAAGCCTTCGGTCGCCGCGGGATCGGAGACAAAGATCAGTGGATCGCCCGCGCCGAACATGCTCTTGAGCGCCGCGCCAACCTGCTCCGGCGTCAGGCCGGCAAGATCCTCATCCAGGATGGCGCGGTCCTGAGCCGGACTGCTCGAGACTTCTCCCAGGATCGCATTGGACGCCAGTTCGGCGGCAAGCCTGGATGTCGTCCGCGTATTGGCGGACGCCACGCTTCTTTGCGCCGCCGCCTTTTGCGCCGTCACCACCGAGTCAAGCTCCGCCTGGGTGACAGGGGTGTCGAGCAACGACCGCCGGGCTTCGGTCAGGAAAGCCAGCGGTTGCGATGCCTCGTCCAGATCGACCCTCAGGCTGTTGAGTGACGCGGCGCGGAGGGCGTCCATCTGGCTGGCTGAAGCGCCGGTCAAGGGATGCTCACCCTCTGCCGCCATGGCGGCCAGGCGGCGGTTGGCGATCTGGATGGCGATGGTATCGATGCGCAGCTGCTTGCCGTGGGCCCGGTCGAGGGGATGGGCCAGCGGCGGCTTCACCCAGATCATCGCCATCTGCGCGCCCGCACCCGCTTCCCTAAAGACACGCGCTTCCAGGCCGCGGTTCATGGGGACATGAAAGACCGGATCGCGCCCTGCTCGCCCGACCCCTTTCCAGTCGGCAAAACGGACGGCGATGTCCTTGGCCACAGCGTCCGGATCGACATCCCCGACGACGACCAGGACGGCCCGCTCGGGCCGGTACCAGGCTCGGTAATAGTCCCGAAGCGCCTCGGCGGTCGGATGCTGGATGATGGAGGCCTCCGAGCCAGGCATGGCGCTGGCTCGCGGATCGCGAAGCTCAAACTGATATTGGGTCAGGAAAGCACGGAAGCCCGGACTGTCGCGCAACGCGGCTTCCGACATCACCACGCCCGCCTCGGTCTCCACCGCCTTGGGGTCGAAGCTGACATTGCCGGCGACATCGCGGGCGATGGCAAGCGCCTCGCCCACATCCTTGGCATGGGGCAGGTTGAACATGAAACCGGTCATGTTCTGGCCGGTGAAAGCATTGGTGTCGGCGCCGAAGCGCAAGCCCAGCCGCTCCAAGGTGCGGTTCAGTTCGCCGTCCGGATAGTTCTTCGAGCCCCGGAAGGCCATATGCTCGACGAAATGGGAAAAACCCCGCTGGCCCGGCTCCTCATAGCTCGAGCCCACGGCGACTGAGAAGCGCACCGATACCGCGTCAGCGGGAGTGCCATTCTTCAGGATGGCATACCTCATGCCATTTGGCAGGACGCCCAAGCGTATGGCGGGGTCTGGCGCAATATCTGACTTCGGCCATCCTTGGGCCCATCCTCGGGGCCTATCGGCTGCCGCCGCCGGCACGACGGCCAGGAGCACAAAGGCCAGCGCGGCCGCACGCCAGGAGAATATCCGCATAGCCACCTTCCTCGATCGGCCAAGCATTCAACAAGCCGAGGGGTGGCGCAAGCCGATAGAGACAAGCTTAACGGTGTTTCATCCGTGCAGTTCCGTCATCGTTGTACGCCTTGAATCTGACCGGCGCGAATGCAACGACATAGGGTCGCGACGGCAAGCGGCCACTTGAGGTCAGGCTGGTCCAGTAAGGCGTGTCATCCCTTCTTCCGGCGGCGGCGCAAAACTGCCACGCCGGCCAGACCGGTACTGAAAAGCGAAATCGTGATCGGCTCCGGTATGAATATCGCGCCAAACAGGCCATCTCTCTCGCCATTGATGCCGTCGGTGAAGTAGAGCGTATTGGGGTCCCCATTGCCGCCGCCAACACCAAATCCAATGCTCCAAAGACCACCCGCGGTGTTGTTGGCGCCGACATCGATCGGGATCGTGCCTTCGAAGAGGCCCGTCACCGGATCGAATGCGTTGATCTCGCTATCGGCGAAGCTGAAATTGCCGACCAGGAGGTCGCTGCCAAATACTCCAAAACTCGCTGGCGCAAGCGTAATGCCCCAAGGCGCGGCGAGTTGACTGCCGCTGATGAGTCTTTGCTCGTTGTTTCCATTTTCATCATAGACATCCACAATGCCCATTCCGGCCGTTGCCGCGGTCTGCGCCGGACGGCCGGCGGGCGCATAGGTCACGTAAACCTTTCCGGCGATGTCCTGGACGTTGAAGGGAACGTATCCGGCGGGAAGATTGGGATCGGTGAATGCGCCGAGATTATTTACCACTGCGAAGTTGCTGTCGAAGACGACAACGCCTCCGGTCCCCGCGCCATTGGCCGCGTATAGCCGGGTCTGGCTTTGATCGATCGTCAGCCCGGTGAACACCGCGCCCGCAACCGTCGTCTGCACGAAGGCGTTCGTGCCGTTGGTGTTCCAGGCCGAAATCGCGCCGTTCAGGTCACTGAAGATGAAACTGGCTCTCAACCCGTTTCCGCCATTCCCCACATGGAAGGCCGTCGACAGCGCGAGGCCACTATTGACCTGGCCTGTCGGTCCTTGAGGGCCGGCTCCCGTCGTCGGAATCCCGACAAAGCCGTTCGGTGGATCGATGTTGACCTTGGCGACGCCCGTACTGCCGCTCACCGTATAAAGCGTTGCGGTATTCGTCCCTTGGTTCGAAATCCAGAAGGGGCTGGTCGCGCTGTGCGAAAAGCCCCAAGGATTTATCAGTTCGGGATCGGTGATCTTGCCAAGCCCGAAGATGTCCGAAACAAGGTCCGTCTGGACATAGCCGCCCGCCTCGCTGCGACCGGATAGCAGGGACAGACCGCCCACAGCGACAGCGGTGAGCAACAGGAATTTTCTCGCAGAAACGTAAGCGAATGACATGACAAGGCCTCCATTTTCACAAATGGCAAGCCCCTGGCGCTCCATTAGCCATGCAAAGTTCTTGCCTGACCAAAATTTGCTGGCTGACAAGGAGATGGTCCGGATGATGATTTGGAACTGTCAATTCTGTTGACAGAATCGCCCGCTTACTTCCGCATCGCCGGCGCATTCCGGACCGCCGATTGCTTCACGGGTGCGCCTTTGGCCTTCGCTTGTGAGAGCAGCGGACCGCAATTGGCGTCTTTCGCCAGGCCGGGATCGATAAAGGCAAAAATGGCGGCAAAGGGATTGAGCAACCCCAAGGCCGCGCCGATGCCGCCTTGCGCCACCGCCGCTCCCGCCTTCACGCCCAATGCCGGGTGCCGCCAGGGCCCGCTGACGGTGATGGGGGCGCGCAGCCGAAGCAGTTGGAAGTGCTTGGGCTTGCCCTGAAGCTGCATATTCAACGTCTCGTCGCGCAGGTTGATGCTGCCGCTGCCCTCCACCCGCACCGGCTCGGTGTCGATGATCATTTGTTGGCTGGTGAGCACGCCTTGCCCGGCGTTGAAGCTCGCCACCGCGCAACGCAGATTTGTGTCGGAACTGTCGCCGCTAAGATTAAGACTTAAGGCGGTCAGCACGTCCACGCCGGTCCATTCCGCCAGGCTATGGCGCATGCCGCCGGACGGCACCACGGCGGTGAAGGTGCCGCTGGCGTTCGAGGCGGCCGCATGGACGGAGTTGCCGGTGCCGGTCAGCACGGCGCGAGCTTCGAGCACACCGCTGATCGGCTTGTCGCCACCCTTGATGAAGGTTTCGGCATGGATGTCGCTGATGCGCGCATCCACCGTGCTGGTCGGGGTGGTATTGCGCGCATCCACCTTCAACGCACCGCTGAGCTTGCCCTGGATGAAGTCAAAAGCCAGCGGCTTGAGATTCAGCACCCCATTCTCGACACTGATATGAGTGGTGAGGCCGCGCAACGGAAAGTCGCGCGACTTGATGGCGGAGGCCGCGTAATCCACCTCCGCATTGGTTTGGCGCAATCGCTCGGTATGCAACACCGTGTCGGGCAGGAGATACCGGCTCGCGGCTGGCGCCGCCTTGCCGCCGCCCACCAGCGGGCCCAAGTCTTCAAGCACCAGTACCCGCGATCCCAATCGTCCCGTCAGCGCCGGAATGTTCTTGGAGACATCCACCATCAGATTGCCGCCGAGATCAGTGCCGCCCAGCAAGGCATTGATGTCCGCCAGACGATAGAGATCGCCATCGCGCGACACCGACAGGGACATGCGATAAGGCGGCGTGCGGGGCAGAACCAGGCCGGTGAGAAAATAAAGGTCCGCCAGCGAAGCCCCACTGACGGTAACACCTGCCTTGTAGCGGTCGAGATGGAAGGGCTGGCTGATCACGCCATTGACCACGGCGTGGGTTGGACCTGCCGTCACCTCGGCTTTAAAGGGATAGGGCCTGGTCTCATCCACATTCAGCAGCGGACCGCCCCTCAGGTCGGCGAGGAACTGGCTTTGGTTCAGGGTCCCTTCGCCCGTCAGGGTGAAGGCGGCGCGGCGGTCTTTTGAATAGGCGGGGCCGGCATTTTCCTCCGAACTTACCGTGCCGGTGAAATGCAGCTTGCGCACCGCATCATCGACCCGGATATGGCCGTCCCTCACCAAAAAGCGCCGGATCGGCGGCAGCTTCCAGGCATCGCTGGGCGTCTTGTTGCCGCCATCCCAGTTGGTGCGCCCCCGTGCATCGCGCAGCAGAAGGATGTCGGGTTGGTCGATCCGGACCAAGGGCAAGATCAGATGGCCCCGCAACAGCGGCATCAGCCTCAGTTCCACCTTCAGCCCCTTCACCTTGGCGGCTTGCGGCGTTTTCGACGCATCCTGCGCCCATTTCGGATTGCCGACATAAACGCTTCCCGCTTCGACACCGGGCTGCCAGGAAAACAGCTTCACCGAAAGATTGCCGTCTATCCGCACTTCCCTGCCGGTGCGGTGGGAAAGATAGCGGCCGAGGGGACCGCGCATTTGGTTCCAGTCCAGGAAATAAAGGGTCACGATCGCCGCGATCAAAATCGCGAGCAGGGTCACGCCGCTCCATTTGAAGAAACCGCGCCACGTGAGGCGGAAATCCCGGAAGTCCGAAATAATGCGCTCCCGGACCGCCGCGCGCGACCAATGGCTGTGAAATTCGTCCGGATGCGAGCCGACGGACATGGCAAATCAACCACTTAAACAGAGCTTCCTGCCTTTGCTAACGTCCCAGATCGCCTGAGGCTTCCGGTAAAAGTGAAACTTTCGGTACAGCTGCGACGTTGGCGAACCCAGGATGGAACTTCTGCGATACATCTATGGGCGCGATTCCCTGGGGCACGCCATGCACCGCCACCCGCTGACCGCCTGGACGCTCCTGAAGGAAGGCATCATCGCTTTCATCGACGACAGCGCGCTGACGCGCGGCGCCGCGATCGCTTTCTACGCCGTCACCGCCATCGCGCCGGTGCTCTTCATCATGACCGCCATAGCCGCCGTGTTCCTGGGCCAGACCGCGGCCAGCGGCGCGGTGCATCACCAACTCACCCGCATCATGAGTTCGGAGAGCGCCGATCTGGTTCAGCTTGCCATTCTGCACTTGCGCAACGGCGCTCATACCCTGGCGGGCAGTCTGATCGGCATTGTCGCGTTGGTGGTGACGGCCTCCGGTTTCTTCACCGAGATCGAGGATGCGCTGAACGTGATCTGGAAGGCGCCCCGGCACGAATCCTATTTCTACCAGCTGTTGCGCGGCCGGGTGTTGAGCCTGGCGCTGGTGGTGGGGCTCGGCATCCTGCTGCTCGCATCGATGGTGCTGGCGACCGGCATCCGTCTGCTGGATCACATACTCGACCGTTATACCGACATCGCCGGCCCGGTGATCTCAGCGGTGAATATCAGTCTCAGCTACGTCATCGTCTCCCTGATCTTCGCCGCCATATATAAAGTATTGCCCAATGCCAGGTTGATGTGGCGCGACGTGCTGGTGGCGAGCTTCGGCACCGCGCTGTTGTTCGAAGCCGGCCAGACCCTGATCGGCTATTACCTGGCCAATTTCATCACCGCCAACATCTATGGCGCGGCGGGCGGCATCATCGTGCTTCTGGTCTGGGTCTATTACTCGGCCCAGATATTCCTTTTGGGCGCCGAGTTCACCAAGGTCTGGGCGATGCATTATGGCAGCCGGACGAAGGGAATGGAGCCGTAGGTTGCCAAAGCGATCGTAACATTTGAGCGCTTTTTCGGCCTCACTTGACCTTGATGCCGTCATGGTTGAAGCACAGATACACTTTGCGAAGAGGTCCTGCGGGAACTGCACGGCAGTCGGCCAATATGCGCGGTTGGCAACGGCTCACCCTTTTTCTAAAAACTGACCCCGGTCCCGCCGGAACAATCCCGTGCTGTCCTTCGTCCGCCTGTCTTTGCGCCGTCCCTACACCGCCGCCATCACGGCGCTGCTCATCGCGTTGCTGGGCGTCTTGTCGGTGACGCGGATGATTGTGGACATTTTTCCCGTCATCGACATTCCGGTGGTGCTGGTGGTGTGGAACTATCCCGGCCTGTCGGCCAGCGATATGGAACGGCGCGTCGTCCTGATCAGCGAGCGCGCCATGTCCACCACCGTCAACGGCATCAGCCGCATCGAATCCCAGGCCATTCCGGGCGTCGGATTGCTGAAGGTCTATTTCCAGCCAGGCGCCGATGTGGGCGCCTCCATCGCCCAGATCAATGCGGTGATGTCCACCGTCATCCATTTCGTGCCGCCGGGCATGACGCCGCCGACGGTCATCCAGTACAACGCCGCCAATGTGCCGGTGGTGCAGATGACAATCTCGAGCAAGACCCTGCCCGAGCAGAAGCTGGCCGACTATGCGCTGAACTTCATCCGCATCAAGCTTTTCACCATTCCCGGCCTGTCGAGCCCGGCACCGTTCGGCGGCAAGACCCGCCAGATCATGATCTATGTCGATCCCGCCAAGCTCAACGCCAAGGGCTTGTCCGCCAGCGCGGTGCTGAATGCGTTGCAGAACTCCAACGTGATCGTGCCGGCGGGCACCGCGCGGCTGGGCGGCCATGAATATAATGTCTCGCTCAATTCCAGTCCGGAAGCGGTGGAAGAATTCAAGAATATCCCCATCGGGGTGGTGAATGGCGTGCCGGTGCTGCTGAGCGATGTGGGCACGGTGAATGACTCCTATGCCGTGCAGAACAACATCGTGCATGTCGACGGCAAGCGCGCCACCTATCTCGCCATCCTCAAGCATGCCGATGCCTCCACGCTTGCGGTGGTGGATTCCACCCGCGATCTGTTGCCCCAGATCCAGGCGGCGGCGCCCAACGGCATGCAGCTCAGGCTGGATTTCGACCAGTCGGTTTTCGTGCGCGCCGCCGTCACCAATGTGATCCGCGAAGCGGTCATCTCCTCGATCCTGGTGTCGTTGATGATCCTGCTGTTCCTGGGCGACTGGCGCAGCACAGTGGTGGTATCGATCTCCATTCCGCTTTCCATCGGCGCGGGCCTGATCGGCCTGCTTCTCACGGGCCAGAGCATCAATCTGATGACCTTGGGCGGGTTGGCGCTGGCGATCGGCTTGCTGGTCGACAATGCGACCGTCACCATCGAGAACATCCACCGCAACCAGACCTTGGGCAAAGGCCTGACCCGCGCCATTTATGACGGCGCGGGCGAAGTGATTCAGCCGCTGACAGTGGCGACCTTGGCCATTTGCATCGTCTTCTTCCCGGTTGTTCTGCTGGAAGGCCCGGCGCGCTTTTTGTTCATCCCGCTGGCGATCACCGTGGTCCTGGCGATGATCGCGTCCTACCTGCTGTCCTTCAGCGTGGTTCCCGCCTTTTCCCGCTATCTGCTGACCGACCACATCCACCAGGAAGGCGAAGGCAAAGGCGTGTTCGGCACCTTCGAGCGCGGTTTTATCCGCCTGCGCGAAGCCTATGGCCGTGCCCTGGCGGTGGTGCTGGAGCAGCGCCGGTTCATTCTGGTCTGTGCCGGGCTGGTGGTGTTGCTGACTGGCGGACTGTTCAC
>DATBCP010000008.1:0-9706 GCA_036270435.1 Rhizomicrobium sp.
ATTGCAGCCGCTTGAGTTCATCGCGCAGCCTTGCGGCTTCCTCGAATTCCAGGTCGGCGGCGGCGGCGCGCATCTTCTTCTCGATCTCCGCGATGACCGCCTTGATGTTATGGCCGACGAATTCGCGGCCCTCATCCGCCAGCGCGCCGGCATCGACCGTGACATGGTCCTTCTCATACATCGAACCCATGATGTCGGCGATGTTGCGCTTGACGCTGGCCGGGGTGATGCCGTGCTCCTTGTTGTACGCCTCCTGCTTGGCGCGGCGGCGGCTGGTCTCCGCCATCGCCCGCTCCATCGAGCCGGTGATCCTGTCAGCATAAAGGATCACCTTGCCGTCCACATTGCGCGCCGCCCGCCCGATGGTCTGGATCAGCGAGGTCTCGCTGCGCAAAAAGCCTTCCTTGTCGGCGTCCAAAATCGCCACCAGCCCGCATTCGGGAATGTCCAACCCCTCGCGCAGCAGGTTGATGCCGATCAGAACATCGAACGCGCCCAGGCGAAGATCGCGAATGATCTCGATCCGCTCCAAGGTCTCCACATCCGAATGCATGTAGCGCACGCGGATGCCCTGATCGTGCATATATTCGGTGAGGTCTTCCGCCATCTTCTTGGTAAGCGTCGTGACCAAAGCGCGATAGCCGCGCTTGGCGATGGCGTGACACTCGGCGATCAGGTCATCCACCTGGCTTTCCACCGGGCGCACTTCCACCGGCGGATCGATCAGCCCGGTGGGCCGGATCACCTGTTCGGTGAAGATACCGCCGGTGCGCTCCATCTCCCAATTGCCCGGCGTGGCGCTGACATACAGCGATTGCGGCCGCATCGCGTCCCACTCCTCGAATTTCAGCGGGCGGTTGTCGATGCAGCTGGGCAGGCGGAAGCCATATTCGGCCAAGGTGAACTTGCGGCGATAGTCGCCGCGATACATGCCGCCGATCTGGGGCACGCTGACATGGCTTTCATCGGCGAACACCAGCGCATTATCCGGCAGGTATTCAAACAAAGTCGGCGGTGGCTCGCCCGGTTTGCGGCCCGTCAGCCAGCGGGAATAATTCTCGATGCCGGCGCAGCTGCCTGTCGCTTCGATCATCTCCAGGTCGAAGGTGGTGCGCTGTTCCAGCCGCTGGGCTTCCAGCAGTTTTCCTTGGCCACGAAATTCCGCCAGCCGGTGGATCAGCTCCTGTTTGATGCCCTTCATCGCCTGCTGCAGGGTCGGGCGCGGCGTCACATAGTGCGAATTGGCATAGACCTTGATCGCCTCCAGCTCGCCGGCCTTGTGGCCGGTCAGGGGATCGAATTCGGTGATGGTGTCGACCACGTCGCCGAACAGCTCGACCCGCCAGGCGCGGTCTTCATAATGGGCCGGGAAAATGTCGATCACATCGCCGCGCACCCGAAAAGACCCGCGCACGAAATTGTCGTCATTGCGCCTGTATTGCAGCGCCACCAGGTTCTGAATGGCGGCCTGGCGGTCGATCCTGTCGCCACGGGTGATGCCCACGGCGGTGCCGGAATAGGTTTCCACCGAGCCGATGCCGTAGATGCAGGAGACGCTAGCGACGATGATCACGTCATCGCGCTCCAAGATCGCCCGCGTCGCCGAATGGCGCATGCGGTCGATCTCCTCATTCACCGAGGAATCCTTTTCGATATAGGTGTCGGTGCGCGGGATATAGGCTTCCGGCTGGTAATAGTCGTAATAGCTGACGAAATACTCGACCGCATTCTCCGGGAAGAAAGTCTTGAACTCGCTATAGAGCTGGGCGGCCAGGGTCTTGTTGGGAGCCAGGATCAAGGCCGGCCGCTGGACCGCCTCGATCACCTTGGCCATGGTGAAGGTCTTGCCTGAGCCGGTGACGCCCAAAAGCACCTGGTCGCGCTCATTGGCTTGGACACCGGCCACCAGTTCCGCGATGGCGGTGGGTTGGTCGCCCGCGGGCTTGTATTCGCTGACCAGCTTGAATTTCCTGCCGCCTTCGGACTTTTCCGGTCGCGCCGGACGGTGCGGAACAAAGCTGCTGATCGGTACCGTTTCGTAAGCCGGGTCGATGGCGGGATCGCCCTCCAGCCGGAAGACACCAAGCGAATCCACCGCCGCCTGGTATTTGGCGCTCGCCTCCGCCATGCCCCCACCCGATTTGGATTGGGCACGCGGCTTCTTGCTGCGGGGAACCATGCCGTTGTTGTGAGCCATAGCGCCAATATAGGCCGCGTTCCGGATTTGTGCAGGGCCTTCGCCCAGATTCCGGCCTGATTTGGAGTTAGGGACAGAGTTTCATCTCCAAGATCAACACCGAGAAATAATAAAAAGGCCGCCCGGTGGGGCGGCCCTTTCGCATTCCCATTGTTGGAGACTTATTGGGCAGAGCCGATCGCGTCTGCAGTCGACTGCGCCGCCTTCTGGGCGGCGGCGAGGTCGGTGGTCATCAGTCCGGGCTCGGCGGCATCGGCGATGGATTGCAGCTTGGTCTTCATGGCCGCGTCGGTGGAGTCCGGAATGGCGCCCGCGCCAGCCTTGCCGCAGGGATTGCCGGCGGCGGCGTCAAAGCCTTTGCCGTTCGGTCCCACCAGGCAATTCACGGCATGATGCAGATGCATCTGGGTGGTCTTGAGGTCGGCGGCCTTGGCAGCCATGCCGGCATGGTTCTTGGCGATATTCAGTTCGGCGGCGGTGTCGGCCAGCACCGGGGTGGCGACCAAAGCGGCACAGGCCGCGAGCAGGGGGATTCTCTTCATGGGGTTTTTCCTCTGTTGATGCTTACTGTTTCGATTGGGAATTCGAGCGCCCGTTCCCGTCGGGAGGTGCGGGCGCCCGAAGCCTACTCCTGAAATGCCAGCGGTTGGTAGGGGTGGGGCGGACCAAAGCGCGGTGAAAATGCGCATCCACGCCCGGCCGTCTTACCAAATGCTAGCCAGATTCCTGCGCAGGTTCTGGGCCGCCGGTCCTGTGGCCGGGGTCTCGTTCATTTCCTTGTCCTGCTTGATGACGCTGCCGTTGAAGGTCAGGCCCCCATAAGCGCCGGTGGCCGAGGTCCAGACCACGATGTCGCCGCCATGGGCGGTGGTGGCGCCTTCCGCGCCGCCGGACAGGGTGACCACGGTGAGGCCGGCGCCGGCGCCCAGCTTGACCTCACCCTTTTCGATGCCGCGCAGCGCGCGCTTACTGTTGATGATGAAGACCAGCTCGGCTTTCTCCAAGCCCACCTGCAGGCCGAAACTGCCCGAGCCCATGCCGTAAAAGCGTGGCACGCTCCAGCCGCGGCCGGTGCGGTGCAGCAACACGCCGTCGCCACCTTCGGCGCCGAAAATGAAGCCGCCTTTGACCAGCCGGGGCACGATATAAACCGCCTCGGCGCCCTGCAGCATGGTGCGGGCCTGGCCGAACGCCGGATCGTTGCGCAGATGCGTCACGGTCTCACTGGCGTGGTCCAGCAGCTTGACCTTGTCGGATGCGATATCCGCGCGGGCCGAAGCGCCAAGGCACAGGGAAACAAGGGCGAATGCCGAAGCGAACCGGATCGCGGTTTGGCGGCGAGTCAATGATACCAGCATGTCAAAAGTCCTTTGGTTTCAATGCTGGCATTAACGCAAAGGACGGGGGATGGTTCCAGTGCTAGCGACGGAAGGATCGCGCCAGCATCCATCCGGCGGCAAAGCCCAGCATGGCGGCGATCAGGGCGAATTTCACTACGACGCCTAGCTTTTCTTATGAGCGAAGCGAATTAGAAAAGCTGGTGCCCGACCGAGCGGCAAAGCCGTGAGGGAGGACCCTCACCTTGAGCAGGATGAACAGCAGGGCGGCCAGCAACAATCCGGCGATGATTTCCAGTCTGCCCAAGCGCGTCTCCCGAAAGCGGGAAAGACAAGCGTCAGGCGGCGGTCATGTCAATCACGACCGGCTTCTTGATCGGCGAGTCTTCTCCTTTGAGCTTTTCGCCAAAGCCGGACGAGAAGTCCTGGAAGATGGCGGACAGTTCTTCGCTGTCGATATGGGCGCTGCCGGCCGCGAAGCGATACCGCCAGAAGCTGACGATATGGGAAATGGCGCCCAGCTTTTCGCCCAGCTCCAGGAACATGTAAGGCGCGCTGAGGAGAAAGTCGCGGAATTTGCGGGGCGATTGATTTTCCACCAGGTCGTTGAACGAGGCATCATAGACGGCGAGCGCCTTGTTCACTTCGTTGCCATTATCGCGCACCCGGTTGATGATGTTGCGTCGGGCCGTGGTCAGATAGACTTTCTGTTCGGGCGTCTGGCCGCCCATGGGCTGGATCCTGTTGATCTCGCGCAGCACGCCCATCACATCGGGCCAGAACTTGCCCATCGACCATTTGTAATAGAGAAAGCCGCGCCAGCTGAACACGCCTTCGCGAAAGTCATTGCCGGTCAGCCCCAGGGTCAGGCGCAAGGGCTCCAATTTTTCGTCGATCTGGTTCGACAGCATCGCCGAGACCAGCCGGTTGCCGGAATTGTCCCCGCCGCCCGCCAGCATCACCAGCTTGGACATTTCCTTGCTGACGAAATCATGCATGCGCGCCTGGTCGCCTTCGGAGATGGCGAAATAGGTGGAGGCGACTTCGATATTGTTGTTGCGCAGATGCTCGCGCAGCAGGAAAGGATCGAGCGATGGCACGGCGTTCAACAGACGCAAGACCCACAGGTCCCGGTCCAGCGCATCGCCGCTGTAATTGCCCGCCGAACGCAGCATATCGCTATAGCCGCGCTGGTCCACGAACAGCGAACGGCCGCCGGCCTTAAGGTCGGAAAAATCGAGGGGGATGATGATCTTGGTCGCCACCGCTTTGGGGCTGGGGAAAAGATAGGCCTCGTCGGCACGGGTGCGGTGCTTGAGCAGGAAGGCGCGGTTGATCAGGGGCGACTGGAACAGAGGCTTTTCGAAATGCTCTGGGATGTCCGCGTGATCGGCGGCGATGCGATACAGGTTCAGCACCCGGCTGGTCGAAGCGCCGCCGAGTGCGCTGAGAAAGCGAACGGAACGATCACAAGCCACGCGCAATTTCCCCAAACCCGCCCCTAAGGTTGTAGTATCTTGTGTTAACATCGCTTTACGGGGCGGCTACCGACATCGGCGGCGAGGCCTGTCGCAGGATTTGTGCGGGGTTTGCGGGTTAACAGACCATGAATTTCGACCGCTCATTGGAGGCGCCCTATGGCGTGGAGATGCGCCTGTCCTGGCGGGTTTCACGCCTGCTGGCGCCCAACCCCGGGCCCTTCACCTTCAAGGGGACCGGAGTCCATATCCTGGGAGTCGGTGCGCGCGTGATAGTGATCGATCCGGGCCCGGACTTGGCCGGCCATATCGAAGCCTTGAAACAGGCGCTGGGGCGACGCCGGGTCAGCCATATTCTCATTACCCATACCCATCGCGATCATTCGTCCGCCGCCGCGGCCCTGAAGGAATCCAGCGGCGCAAAGACCTATGGCGTGCCGCTGGCTGCACGCAGCGAGCATGCATCCGGGGAAGGGATGGTGGATGAAGCGCATGACCATGACTTCGTGCCCGATGTGCTTGTCCATGACGGCATGCGGATTGCCGGTGATGGCTTTGAGCTGGAATGTCTGGCCACGCCGGGACACACCGCCAATCATATTTGCTACGCGCTAAGGGAGGAGCATGCGCTGTTCAGCGGCGACCATGTCATGGGCTGGTCGACCAGTGTGATCGCTCCGCCCGACGGCGACATTGGCGCTTATCTTGCCAGCCTGGAAAAGCTGAAAGCGCGGGACGATACGATCCTTTACCCCACCCATGGCTCGCCCATCGAACATCCGCAGGATTGGATCGGCCAGCTGATCGCCCACCGCCATACGCGGGAAGACCAGATCCGCGCAGCGCTGGCGCGTCGCGCCGGGAGCATCGCCGAGTTGGTGGAGGCACTATATTCGGGGATCGAGCCGGGCCTGCGCGCTGCCGCCGCGCAACAGATTTTGGCACATCTGCGTCACATGCAATCGCGCGGCGAGGTCGTGCCGGAAGGCGATCTCTGGCGGATCTAGACTCTAAAACTTGAATTCCCGGAAAAAGGCCTTGAGGCGCGCCACATTGCGTCCGTGATCCCGCTCGCCCTCGCGGCTCTCAGAACGCACATCCACCCGGCTGCCGATGGTGCCCGCCGGCCGTACCCGAATCACGATGTCGGAGATGCGCCCGAACCAGAAGCTCTTGTCGGTGGCTTCGATGCGGAGGTTCTTTTCATCGGCATCCACAAGGGTCCAGCCCAGTCTTTTGACGGTTTCGAAGCAACGCCAGAACGCCTTCTGCGGCGACACCAAAAGTCCGGCATGCTGATGTGTCAGCTGCGGATATTTGTCATGAAAGGCATAGGCGACGGTGACCTCCTGGCCGCGATAGCGGGCATCGGGGCCGGAATAGGGTATGCGGCGCTGGCCATCAAAGACGCGGGAATTGGCGGAAGCCAGCTTGGCCAGGGCCACGAATTGCGGCGGGTCTCCCGGATCGGTGGTGGCATCGTGAATGGGCAGCGCGGTGAAGCCGTAGACGACATAACTCAGCGGCGGATAGAGAAAGACCAGCGCGCCCAAAAGCCCGACCAGGCCCAGCCGCTTTCCTTCGCCGGAATTCATTGCCAAGGCCGAGCGAAGCCACAAAAGCCCCATCACCAGCGCCACAACACCCAGCACCACGGCCGGGATCATCACGACACTGCCGGCTCTGTCCGTCAAAAATCCGAGCCGCACGCCGGCAACGGCGCCCGTCCCCGCCAGGACGGCAGAGATGAGGGCTGCGAATGCGGCGCGCGCGGCTATAAGCTGGAAACGCATGGGAGCAATCGAAATTTCCGATGAATTCTGTCGTTCTATTGGGGCCACGTTAGGCTAGATTTCCGCTGCGCCCAACGACAGAGAGAGCCAAGGATGTCCACGCCAACCTCCAATCCGGCCCCCAATCCCACATTGTCCAATACACAGTCTCGCGACATGGCGAGCTTGCTGCACCCTTTTACCAATCTTGTCACCTTGCGCCAGACCGGTCCTTTGGTGCTGGAGCGCGGCAGGGGCGTCTTTGTCTATGACGGCAGCGGCAGGGATTATCTGGAAGCGATGGGTGGGCTGTGGTGCACCGCCTTGGGCTGGGGCGAGGAAGAACTGGTCGAGGCCGCTGTCGAGCAGATGCGCAAGCTGCCCTTCGCCCATGTCTTTGGCGGCAAAAGCCATGAGCCCGCCGTCGCGCTGGCCGAGAAGCTCAAGGAGATGGCGCCCTTTCCCGTGGGCAAGGTGTTCTTCGCCAATTCGGGCTCGGAAGCCAATGACAGCCAGATCAAGCTGATGTGGTATGCCGCCAATGCCCGTGGCCAAAAGGCGCGCAAGAAGATCATCGCCCGCGACCGCGCCTATCATGGCGTGACCTTGGCCAGCGCCAGCCTCACCGGCCTGGACGCCTTTCACAAAAGCTTCGACCTGCCGTTCGATTTCACGGTGCGGGCGGACTGCGCGCATTACTATCGCTTCGGGCTGCCGGGCGAGAGCGAGGAAGCCTATTCGGCGCGGCTGGCGGCCGATCTCGACCGGACCATCCAGCGCGAGGGGCCCGACACCATCGCCGCCATGTTCGTGGAAGCGGTGATGGGCGCCGGCGGTGCCATGGTGCCGCCCAAGGGCTATTTCGAGTCCATCACCGCCGTGCTGGACAGGTACGGCATCACTCTGGTGGACGATGAAGTGATCTGCGGTTTTGGCCGCACCGGCAACGCCTTTGGCTGCCAGACCTACAACTACCAGCCCGATTCCATGACCATCGCCAAGGCCTTGTCATCGGCCTATCTGCCGATTTCCGCGGTGCTGTTGTCGCCGGAGCTGGTGGAGATCATCGAGGAGGAGGCCGTTCGCATCGGCGGGCTCTGGCATGCCTTCACCTATAGCGCCCACCCCGTCTCGGCCGCGGTGGCGGTGAAGACGCTGGAGATCTATCAGCGCCGTGACACATTCGGCCATGTCCGCAAGGTGGCGCCGCATTTCCAGGCGCGGCTGAAGGCTCTGCTGGCGCATCCGTTGGTGGGTGACGCGAACGGCGTCGGGCTGATCGGGGCCATCGAGATGGTGGTCGACAAGAAGACCAAGCGTAATTTCGATGCTGCCAAAGGCGTGGCGATCAAATGCGCTCAGTTCTGTCAGCAGGAAGGCATCATCGTGCGGGCGCTGATCAACGATCGAATCGCATTCTGTCCGCCCCTGGTGATCAATGAAGCGGAGATCGACGAATTGTTCGACCGCTTCACCCGTGGTTTGGATAGGACTCTCGACTGGGCACGGAAAGAAGGGATCTTTTCCTGAGGACTGACGCGGTTCTTTTGCGTCGTGAGGTGAGCCGCGTCATGCGAAGCATGTGAGCAGGTCCGGTGGGTGAGCCGGAAACAGCAATCGCCGACAGGCGATTGCCCGGCGAACGCCCGAAGCGTCAGCGAAGGGCCGTGCGGCAGGGCGCAGCCATCGCTTCGCTCGTGCCACTACGCTGTCGCTAGGCACGGGCAAGCTTTTCTAGGCTCGCTTGTGCTCCGCGCGTTCGGCCCTCAAAATGGTCCACCGGACCATTTCGTTCGCGCGGATCGCGCGAACCGGGCCTCACCCTCGCGTCAGGAGCTTGGACGGTCAGCTGGCTTGCAGCATGGGGGAAGTCAGAATAACGCTGGGCCTGGTATAGATCAGCGTGTCGTTGCTCCACACTTCCAGCTTCCTGGCACTCGGCAACTTCATGGCGTGGGCAAGAATCTTCGCGCGCTGATCGTCATCGCAATCGGCGGTGAACTTGTAGGTGAGGGTGCCTTCCTCATCCAGATAGCAGATTTCATATGCAGGCATGTTGGGCTCCGAGAAGCTGTTCCTACCTACCCCGCTTGTCGTTGTTTTGCGCGAAGCGAGCGCGAATGTCGAATGACATTTGGGTTACACCGCATCACGAATTGTCCTGCCCGACAAAGATGGTTCTACAGGCTCGGGCCGCTCAAGTCGCTGGCGCGCGCGGCCCTGCGCCGCGCCGAACCTGCGGTTCGAAGCCTTGACGCGGAGCTTTTCGGTGCCACATGCGTTACCGGGAAACCGCATTGTTTTCACGTCAAAGGAGTTGTCATGGCTACCCCCTTCACGCTCGCGCCCTTGCCTTGGGACGAGGATGCCCTCGCCCCTACAATTTCCGCCAACACCATTTCGTTCCACTATCACAAGCATCACCAGGCCTATGTGGATACCCTCAACAAGCTGGTGCAAGGTACGCCCTATGCCGAAATGAAGCTGGAACAGATCGTGCAAAAAACAGCGGAGAAGTCCTCCGGCGCTGCGGATGCGAAGGAAAAGCAGCTTTTCAACAATGCTGGGCAGGTCTGGAATCATGATTTTTACTGGCGCAGCCTGAGCCCGGCCAAGACCGAACCCAGCGGGGAATTGGACAGCGCCATCGCCGCCGCCTTTGGCAGCCGGGAAGATTTGATCGCCCAATTGGCGGAGGCCGGCAAAACCCAGTTCGGCTCCGGTTGGGCGTGGCTGACCAGCAAGGGCGGCAAGCTCGCGATCGAAAAGACCCCGAATGCCGAAACCCCGATGGCCAGAGGGGTCAATTGCCTTTTGACCGTGGACGTCTGGGAGCATGCTTACTATCTCGATTACCAGAATGCGCGGCCCAAATATCTGGAGGCCGTGCTGGGCAAGCTGCTCAATTGGGAATTCGCGTCG
>DATBCP010000009.1:0-3568 GCA_036270435.1 Rhizomicrobium sp.
CCTGGGTGATGGACAGGCCGTCGCGATTGAGGCGACCGAGGATTTCATTGTTCAGCCAGTTGGCGTCCGCCTTGGCATCTGCGCCTTTGGCCAATTCCTCATAGAAATCCGCGAGTTCGCGTTCGGCCACCAGGACAGAAGCGTCATAGGCCGACAGGCCCTGCCCCATGAAGCGGGCTTTCTTCTCATCCGGCAGTTCGGGAAGCGTGTTTTTGATCGCTTCCACCCAATCGGCATCCAGTTCCAGCGGCAAGAGATCGGGATCGGGGAAATAGCGATAGTCATGCGCCTCTTCCTTGGAACGCATGGAGCGGGTTTCCCCCGCCCGGCTGTCGAACAGCCGGGTTTCCTGGCGGATTTGCCCGCCGCCCTCGATCACCTCGACCTGGCGGCGGGCTTCATATTCCACCGCCTGGGCGATGAAGCGCATGGAATTGACGTTCTTGATCTCGCAGCGGGTGCCCAGATGCTTGAAATCCCCGGTCTGGCGGAATTTGTCATAGCCGCCGGCCCGGCAGACCGAGACATTGACATCGGCGCGCATGGAGCCTTCATCCATATTGCCGTCACAGGTGCCCAGATAGCGCACGATGGCGCGCAACTTCTTCAGGAAGGCCGCCGCCTCCTCGCTGGAACGCATATGCGGCCTGCTGACGATCTCCATCAGGGCGATGCCGGACCGGTTCAGGTCCACGAAGCTCGAGCCGGGATGTTGGTCATGCAGGAACTTGCCCGCATCCTGTTCCAGATGCAGCCGCTCGATGCCGACCCGGATGGTTTCCCCGTCCTTGAGGTCGATCAGCACCTCGCCCTCGCCCACGACCGGGTCCTTGTACTGGCTGATCTGATAGCCCTGGGGCAGATCGGGATAGAAATAGTTCTTGCGGTCGAACAGGGAGCGCAGGTTGATCCTGGCCTTCAGCCCCAGCCCTGTGCGTACCGCCTGCTCGACACATTTTTCGTTGATCACCGGCAGCATGCCGGGGAATCCGGCGTCGATGAAGGAGACCTGGCTGTTGGGCTCGCCCCCAAACTGGGTCGCGGCGCCCGAGAACAACTTGGCATTGGACAGGATCTGGGCATGGACTTCCATGCCGATCACAATTTCCCAATCGCCGGTTTCGCCCTTGAGGAGCTTGTTTTTCACCGATGTTTCTTTTGGTGCATTCATACGGACCACCATTTGGCCGGGCGATACCGGAAATCGGCTGCCGATTCAATCGCCCGCGCCGCGCGAAGCAAGGTCGCCTCGTCAAACGCCTTGCCGATCAGCTGCAGGCCCAAAGGCAGGCCATTTGCCGTGAGACCGGCGGGTACCGAAATTCCCGGCAGTCCCGCAAGGTTCACGGTCACGGTAAAGACGTCCTGCAAATACATTTCGACCGGATCGGAGGTCTTGGCGCCCACTTCAAATGCGGGTCCCGGCGTTGCCGGCGTCAACAGCACATCGCAGACCTCAAAGGCCTGCTCGAAGTCCTGCTTGATCAGGGTGCGCAGCCTCTGGGCGCGGGCATAATAGGCATCGTAATACCCTGCCGACAGCACATAGGTGCCGATCAGGATGCGGCGCTGCACTTCCGCGCCGAATCCTTCGCCCCGGCTTTTTTCGTACAGTTCGGTGATGTCACGGACATTGGGGGCGCGATAGCCGAACTTGACCCCGTCATAGCGGGCCAGGTTGGAGGAGGCCTCGGCCGGAGCCACGATGTAATAGGTGGGCAGCGCATATTTGGTATGGGGTAGCGAGACATCCACGATCTCCGCGCCCTGCGCCTTCAGCCAGTCCGCGCCCTTGGACCATAGCGCCTCGATCTCCGCCGGCGCGCCGTCCATGCGATATTCCTTCGGAATGCCGACCCTGAGGCCCTTGATGCCGCCTTCCAGCAGCTTTTCGTAATCGGGTACCGGCAGATCCACGCTTGTGGAATCCTTGGGGTCCACACTCGCCATGGTCTTGAGCATGATGGCGGCATCCTGGACCGTCTTGGTCATCGGCCCGGCCTGATCCAGCGATGACGCAAAGGCCACAATGCCGAACCGCGAGCAGCGGACATACGTGGGCTTCATCCCCACCCGGCCTGTCACCGCCGCCGGTTGGCGGATAGAGCCGCCAGTATCGGTGCCGGTGGCGGCCAGGCACAGATCGGCGGCAACCGCCGCGGACGAGCCGCCCGACGAACCGCCCGGCACCAGATTGGCGTTGCTGTTGCTGGCCCGCCAGGGATTGAATACCGGGCCGAAAGCCGAGGTTTCATTCGACGAACACATGGCGAATTCGTCCATATTGGTCTTGCCAAGCATCACCGCGCCGGCATCCCACAAATTCTGGGTCACGGTGGATTCATAGGGCGGCACGAAATTGCCCAGAATCTTGCTGGCGGCGGTGGTACGGGTGCCCTTGGTGCAGAACAAGTCCTTGATTGCCAGCGGCAAGCCTTCCAGGGCGCCAACACGCCCGGCCGCGATGCGCTTGTCGGACGCATCCGCCATCGCCAACGCCTTTTCACCGGCCTCGGTGATGAAGGCGTTCAGCGGCCGCGCATTTTCGATGGCCGAGACAAAGGCAGCAGTCAATTCCCGGGAGGAGATCTTCTTGGCCCGGATGGCGTCTCGCGCCTCGGCCAGGCTCATGCCAGTAAGAGATGTCGAGCTCAACTCTGACATGATTATTCCACCACCTTGGGCACGACGAAGAAATGCTCCTCGCCTTCCGGCGCATTGAGCATCAGCGCATCGGCCTGGCCGCCATCCGTGACTTCGTCCTTGCGCCATTTCAGCTTCTGGGCCACCACCGAAGTCATGGCGGACACGCCCTCGACCTTGACCTCACCCAGCATTTCCACCCACTGAAAGATGCCGTTCAATTCGGCGGCCATGGGTTCCAGCCGGCTCTCGGGCACGGCCAGGCGGGCCAGTTTGGCGATGCGACGCACGGTGTCCTTGTCGACGGACATAAGGTTCCTGCTGTGATAGGTGTGAGGGGAATGTAGCTAGCAACCGGGGGGTCCGGAGGCAAGCAGGGGCGTTAGGCGCGAGCCGGACCGCCCCCTAAAAAAGGGGCGTTAGGCGCGAGCCGGACCGCCCCCTAAAAAAGGGGCGTTCGGCGCGGCCCATAGCGGCAGCGTATGGGCGACCGTCCCCTAAAAAGAGACCGAAAAAGAGGGACGGGGTTTGGCCATCCTGGCGCTGGAAGATCTGAAAATCCCGCCCGGACACAGGCTGTTGGGGCTGGACCTGGGGGAAAAGACCATCGGACTGGCGCTGTCGGACACAATGCTGTCGATTGCCAGCCCGATGCAGACCCTAAAACGGGGCAAGTTCTCCGCCGATGCCGCGCAGTTGGACATTATAATAAGTGCACAGGGGGTCGGCGGCCTGGTGGTGGGCCTGCCCCTCAACATGGACGGTTCCGACGGGCCGTCCGCCCAATCGGCCCGTGCCTTTGCCCGCAACTGGGCCGCCCGCTCCCCCCTGCCCGTGGTGCTGCAGGATGAACGGCTCTCCACCAGCGCCGTCACCCGCACCTTGTTGGAAGCCGATGCCTCCCGGCGGCGGCGCAGCGAAGTGG
>DATBCP010000010.1:0-9334 GCA_036270435.1 Rhizomicrobium sp.
ACGAATTCCACCTCGGGATGCTCCACCGCGACATTGTCGCTCATCGAGCATTCGGTGATCATCACCACCCGCTTTGGCTTATGGTCGCCGACATAGTTGATCATGGCTGCGGTGGAGCCGGCAAAGTCGGCTTCCGCCACAACCTCCGGCGGGCATTCCGGATGCGCCAGCACGGTGATGCCGGGATGGGCGGCGCGATAATCGCGGATCTCCTGCGCCGTGAAGCGCTCATGCACCTCGCAGGCGCCTTCCCAGGTGATGACTTTCACGCCCGTCTTGGCGGCGACATTGCGGGCCAGGTATTTGTCCGGGATCATGATGACTGTGCCGGTGCCGAAGTCCCGGGCGATGGCCTCGACCACCTTCACGGCATTGCCGCTGGTGCAGCAGATGTCGCTTTCCGCCTTCACATCGGCGCTGGTGTTCACATAACTCACCACCGGCAGACCCGGATATTTCTGTTTCAGCAGCCGCACATCCGCCCCCGTGATGGAGGAGGCCAGCGAGCAGCCTGCCTTCCTGTCGGGGATCAGCACGGTCTTTTCCGGCGACAGGATCTTCGAGGTCTCGGCCATGAAGTGCACGCCGGCTTGCACGATCACCCTGGCATCCGTGCGCGCGGCTTCGCGCGCCAGGGCCAGGCTGTCGCCCACGAAATCGCCCACGCCATGGAAGATTTCCGGCGTCATGTAATTGTGCGCCAGGATGACGGCGTTCTTCTCGCGCTTCAGCCGGTTGATCTCGGCGATCATCGGGGCATAGGCGACCCATTCCACCTTGGGAATGAAGTTGGCAACCTTGGCGTACAGGCCGTCCGTGGCGCGGGCCACGGCATCGGTATAGGCCAGTTCGACACCCATTCTACCCTCCATCACAACATATACTCATTTCGAGTATATATCTGGGATAAAAAACCCGGCCTTCAAGGAGCCGGTGAGGCTTTATGCTACACAGGAGCATTAAGGGGTCAAGAGTCGGAAACGCGCAGATCAGGCATGTGTTGCGCGCCGATGACAATTTTACAGCCTGGAGACGAAGAATTAGGCAGCCAAAACCGGGCCCAGGGCCATTTCTGAGGGTCTAGACCGCTGCCTTGGCCCGGCGGGCCCCCACCCGCATGCCCGGCGCGGGGCGCTCCCTGAGCACCCCCCGGCGGAAGCGGAACAGTTCGGCAGGCCGGCCGCGGGCAGGCGTGGAGAACTCTCCAATGCCCTCCACCAGCCCCTGTTCGGCCACCAGGCGGCGGAAGTTCTGCTTGTGCAGGCGCAGGCCAGCCAGCGCCTCGACCGCGCGCTGCAACTCCAGCAAGGTAAAGGTGGGCGCCATCAGCTCGAACACCACCGGCCGGTATTTCAGCTTGCCGCGCAACCGCGCGATGGCGGTGGCGAGAATCCGGCGATGATCGAACAGCATCGGCGTGCCCAGGGAATGGATCTGGCTGGAGCTTTTGGCGGCACTCTTTCTCGGGTCTTGTTTCATCTCCTGGCCATTGTCCCGATAGAATTCCTCCACCAGGCCGGCTTCATACAAAAGCTCATAGCGCTCCAGCACGCGTTCTTCATCCCAGCTGTCGCCGAAGCAGACATTCATCCGTTCACGCCGAAGGGCGGCGGTCTCGCCATCGGGGGCGTCCTTCACGAATTTCTTCAAGGCCGGAAGGATGACGCGCTCGATCATCTCGGGTTTCTTGTCCCGCCAGTCTTCCCAAGGAAAATAGTGATACCAGCCGCGCCATTGGGTATCCGGCGCCTCGCGCACCTGCCGGGTCAAAGCCAGATAGCCGACCGAAACCACGCGGGCGCCGGAGCCGGGCCCCACATTGGGCGAAGGCAGGTGCCGGCCCTTGTCGCCAAACGTGTAGAGTTGCTCGGTGTAACCCAGTTCGAAGTTGGTTTGCTCGCCCACCCATTTGCGCAAGCCCGATTCCAGTGTGCGATGATGCGCGGGATCGAATGGGCCAAAGGGCAAGGCATCCTGCGCGCCATGGGCTACCACCAATACCGATGGATGTTCGCCTTCCACCGCCAGGATGGCCGCCGACAGGCCGATGGAGACAGCTTCCTTGGTGCTGCTCACAGTCCCTCCAGCGGAAAGGCCGTGGTCACCCCTTCCTGAACCAGTTGCGGAGGACCCATGTGATTGAGCGCCAGAACCATCCTGCCGCTACGCCCCAGGGCTTCGTCGGCATGCTGCACCAGTAGCCGGTTGGGCTGGGCGTGGGGTGCACGCTGGCGCATGGCGCGCGCGATTTCGATTTCGCGCCCGGGACCCAGCCGGTCGCACAGGATGGTATAGGCCGATGCCATCGAGCGGGAAATCCCCGCCCAGCAATGGATCAAAAGCGGCTTCTTGGCGTCCCAATCGCGGGCAAAGGCGATGAGGGCATCGACATGCATGCGGGCAGGCGGGGCTGTGCCCTCCAGCGGATCGACAATGTCATTGATGCCGAGCTTGAGATGCATCTCGGGCGGAAAGCCCGCCGGCGTCTCGATCATATGCTCAGGCGACAACAGGCTGACCAGGTGCGAGGGCGCGTGCGCGTCCAAGGCTGCGGCAAGGCTTGACAGGGGGGCTACCAACAAGCGGGGCATGACGGTTTCTAGCAGCTACTCCGCATAAAGCCTGTGAAATCGGCCGAGGAACTGTGACTGGGCCTCTGCGGTGCTCAAGGGGGCCAGACGGGGCGTTTTCAGGTCCTTTGGCGGGGGCCCAAACAGGCGGCGGGCTTCCGGCTCTTCAAAACCGGCCAGCTGTGTCGCCTCATGATAGGCCGAGAGATGGTCGGCCCGTTTGAACAAGCTTTTCAGCGCCGCCGGAACACGCGCCGGCAGGCCGAACCGCAGGTGAATTGCCATCTGAAGCCTTTCCTCCAAGGCCTTGTAATTGATGCCGACTGCCGTCTTGAAAGGACTGATGAGATCGCCGACAACATATTCGGGACTGTCGTGCAGCAGGGCCATCAGCCGGGCCTGGCGCGAAAGGCGGGGATTGAGTTCCAGCACCAGCCGCTCCACCAGCACGCTGTGCTGCGCCACCGAGAAGGCATGCTCGCCCTTGGTCTGACCGTTCCAGCGCGCCACACGGGCCAGGCCATGGGCGATATCCTCGATTTCGACGTCCAGCGGGCTGGGTTCCAGCAAGTCCAGCCGCCTTCCGCTCAGCATCCGCTGCCATGCGCGGGGCGGCCTGCCCAAAGACGTGCGGTCAGGCACTGAGAAGCCTGGCGGCGACGATCAGAAGGGTGACGGCCAGCATCAGCCGCAAGGCGTAGTCGGGCAGACGCGGCGCGAACATGCTGGAGAGAACGATGCCGGGAATCGAACCACAAAGCAGCGAGACCAGCACGCCGCCATTCACCCCGCCGCTTGCCAGGTGCCCCATTCCCGCCACCAGGGTCAGCGGCACGGCATGGGCGATGTCGGAGCCGGCGATCTTCACCACCGGCAGTTCGGGATAGAGCAGCAGCAGCGCGGTGACGCCCAGCGCGCCCGCGCCCACCGAGGAAATCGTTACCAGGATGCCCAGGATCACGCCGGTCAGGACGGTATAGAAACGCGTCCGTTCCTCGTTGAGCAGACCGACCCGCTTGGAATAGGTCGCCAGCAGCCGCTTGCGGAATATCAGCGCCAGCGCGGTCAGTATAAGCGCTGTTCCCAGCACCTTGGTCACCACGTTGCTGTAGGCGGCCGGGTTGATCTTCAGCAGCCACAGGGCCAGCAAGGTGAGAAGCGAGGCGGGAATACTGCCGGTCGCCAGCCGGCGCACAATGCGCCAATCGATGGTCTTGTTGAAGCCATGCACCAGGCTGCCGCCGGTCTTGGTGACGCTGGCATAGATCAGGTCCGTGCCGACGGCGGTGACGGGTTGGACATGAAAAAGCAGAATCAGGAGCGGGGTCATCAGCGAACCGCCGCCCACGCCGGTCATGCCGACCAGAAAACCGACAAAGAAGCCGGACAGCACAAATAGAGGTTGGATGGTCTCGAACAGGGCCATTTTTTTAAAACAAAGTTTTTGTGGGCAGGGGCGCGCAATCAAACACAAAGCAGGTGCAAACACAAAGCAAGCCGACCATTTGCATATTTGCTGGGCAAAGATGCTGCACGATTTTGGGCAGACAAGGCCCAAAAAACGGGATTTTAACCTAGCCGTCACTAAGTGTCCCGATCCCTGGGGTCAGCGGACCTGTTGCCGCGGGCCGGCAAGCCCCTAACCTCAACAGGGCATTTAGATTTTTCCGTTACCAAGGCACCAGGACCCATGCAAAAGCCCATGCCCGCCATCAAAGATCCGCTGGAGAATTTCCGCCAGAGCCGTTCGCCAGGCCTCGCCGCCGCGCTTGCCGTCTTTGTTGCGGGCCTTGTGGTCGGTCTTGGCATGGCGGCGGATCTGGGCGGCCAGTTCGTTGCCGGTCTGATCATTCTGGCCGTGCTGAGTTTCGTGCTGTCACGACTGCAGCGTGTGGCGGAGAACAGTCGCAAGCGCGTCACCGCAGGCGAAGCCAGTTACCGCGCCTTTTTCGATCACGCCGTCGAAGGCATCTTCCGCACCACGCCGAACGGTCACTATATGGCGGTGAACCAGGCCCTGGCCGACATCTATGGCTATTCCACGCCCGAAGCGCTGATCATCGGGCTCACCGACATCGGCGCCCAGCTCTATGTCGATGCCAGGCGGCGCGACGAATTCCGCAACTTGATGCAGGCGCATGACGTGGTGACGAATTTCGTTTCGGAAATCCATCATCGCTCCGGACGGCGGATATGGATTTCGGAAAATGCCCGCGCCGTGCGCGACTGGTCCGGTGCACTGCTTTGCTATGAAGGCACGGTGGAGGACGTCACCGAGAAATTCGAGCAGGAACACGCCCTTCGCGTCGCTTTGCGCCAGGCGGAAATCGCCAACCGGATGAAGGCCGCCTTTCTGGCCGCCATGAGCCATGAATTGAAAACGCCACTCAATGCGGTGCTGGGATTTTCGGAAATCATCCGCGACGAAATGCTGGGCCCGGTCGGCAATCCCGCCTATCGCGAATATGCCGGCGACATCCACAATAGCGGCACGCGTCTTTTGTCGGTGATCAGCGACGTGCTGGACGTGTCGCGGCTGGAAGGCGGGTTGCTGACGATCGAGGCGCGGCCGGAAAATGCGCATGACCTGGCGGAAGCCGCGATTGCCCTGGCACGCGCTATCACCCGCGACCGGCGCCGGATCGACATCGACGTGCCGGATGGCCTGCCTTCGCTGCATGTCGATCCGCACCGTTTGGCCCAGGCGCTTGGCAATCTGTTGGCCAATGCGCTGAAATTCACGCCGCAAGACGGCCGCGTGCGGTTTGCCGCCTGCCCGCAAAGCGATGGCAGCCTCCATTTGCTGGTCGAGGATACCGGGATCGGCATGGCGCCTGAGACCATCGCCCAGGCGCTGGAGCCGTTTCGCCAGTTGGACAGTTCGCTGGCCCGGCGATTTGAGGGGACCGGATTGGGCCTTTCCATCGCCAAAGCCCTGGCGGAATTGCATGGCGGCCTGCTGAGCGTCAAAAGCGCGGTGGGCGAGGGCACCACCGTCACCATTGCACTGCCCGCAACCCGGCTGGGCGCGCGCGCCGACTGCGCCAAAGTCGCCTAGATTTTTTTGACCCGCGGGGGTAACACCCCGCCATGACAACGTCTGCACTCGTGCTGTTTTCCGGCGGACAGGATTCCACCGTCTGCTTGGCCTGGGCGCTTGAGCGGTTTGACCATGTCGAAACCATCGGCTTCGATTACGGTCAAAGACACCGCGCAGAACTGCAAGCGCGGCCGCGCATCCTGGAACAGCTGCGCGCCGGCTTTCCCGATTGGGGCCTGGGTCTTGGCGGCGACCATGTTTTGCCCCTGGATACGTTGAAGGCGATCGGCGGCAGCGCGCTGACCGATGATATGAAAATCGCGATGGGCGAACATGGCCTGCCAACCACCTTTGTTCCGGGCCGCAATGTGATGTTCCTCACCGTCGCGGCGGCGCTGGGCTACCGGCGCGGCCTAGCCGACCTGGTGGGCGGCATGTGCGAGACCGATTTTTCCGGCTATCCCGATTGCCGCGATGAGACAGTGCAAGCAACCGCCAAGGCGCTGTCGCTGGGTCTGGCGCGCGAGGTGCGCGTGCATACGCCGCTGATGTGGATCGACAAGGCGGCCACCTGGAAGCTGGCGGGGGAACTCGGCGGCGATAGGCTGATTGCATTAATTGTCGAGGAAACCGTCACCTGTTACGAAGGCGACCGCAGCAAACGCCATGTTTGGGGTTACGGCTGCGGCAAATGTCCCGCCTGCGAATTGCGCGCCGCCGGATATACCCGCTACAAAGGTGCCGGGAGCAGCGGGGCGTCGCCCGTGTCGTTATAGACGTATCGTCATCGAAATGACTTACAGCATCAAGGAACTTTATTACACTCTGCAGGGCGAGGGTGCGCAGAGCGGCCGCGCCGCGGTGTTTCTGCGCTTTGCCGGCTGCAACCTGTGGAGCGGGTTGGAAAAGGACCGCGACGACGCCATCTGCCGTTTTTGCGATACCGATTTCGTCGGCACCGACGGGCCCGGTGGCGGCAAGTTCGCCAACGCGGCAAGCCTGGCGCGTGCCGTCTTCGCGCAATGGCCGCAAAGCGCCAAGGGCAGGCCTTATGTCGTCTGCACGGGCGGCGAACCGCTTTTGCAATTGGATAAAGCACTGGTGATGGCGCTGCACGAACTCGGATTTGAGATCGGCATCGAGACCAACGGCACCTTGCTGCCGCCAGCCGGGATTGACTGGATCTGCGTCAGTCCCAAGGCGGATGCGGAACAGAAGCTCAAGCATGGCGACGAATTGAAGCTGGTCTATCCGCAAAGTGGCGCCGAGCCGGAACGCTATGCTGGCCAGGACTTCCGCAATTTCTTCCTGCAGCCGATGGATGGTCCGGATCGCGCACGGCATACGGAAGCCGCCACGCGCTATTGCCTGGACCATCCCCAATGGCGTCTATCGCTACAAACGCACAAGCTCATTGGAATACGTTAGGGTGAGGCCCGGTTCGCGCGATCCGCGCGAATGAAATGGTCCGGGGGAGTGAGGCACGACCGGCTTGCCGGGCAAATCGGTCCAGTGGACCGATTTGAGTGCCGAACGCCCCGAGCACAAAGGGCAAGATGGCCGCATGCTCGTTTTCGCTCGCATAGAGCAAGCATTTCTAATTCGCTTCGCTCATAAGAAATACTAAGCCAACGCGCGGAGCACAAGCGACGCGCCGGGCAACTGCTCGCAACGTGCGTCGAATTCACGTCGCAAAATTCCTCGGGCCTTGTGCGGAGCAGGGTTGCATCCGGCGCATATTGAAGAAGACACTTAGATAACCATCTAAAAGCCCTCATTCGGAGGGTTTCATGGATTCCTGGCCTCTTGTCATTACATTCTCGACCGCCGCCGCGGCGATTTTTGCCTACAGCTTCCTGCTTGCTGTCTAAACGGACACGTCGCAATCGGGGGGCGGTCGGTCGCCTTTGACGGCGCAAAAACGGGCAAAGGCCTTGCCGTCGAGATAGAGAAGCCCTTGATAGGTGTCTCCGGAAACAACCCCATCGAAGACGTAGTTTATCCCCTCTTGCCGCAACATCATGTGATGGCCAAGAATCGTCCATCGTCCCGAAAGTGTCGGTTGGATGGAGGCGCCTGTAGCCTTGTCGCGGCCATCTTCCCGATAGCGGCTATCGGCTTGGAGACGCCAGGTGAAAACGTCATTGGGAAAGCCGCGCGCAATGACGGCGGTCCAGATCGTATCCGCGCCCCAGGCGGGCGATCCCGCCATAGTGCAGACAAGCAAGATGAAATGTCGGGCGGTCATGGTCCCTCCAGAGCGGCGACAATCCCATCTTATTTTGAAGTTTGGGCCCGGAGCCTGGAAAAAATACCCTTTGCAGGCGTTTTGAAATTCTACAAACTTTCATGGTACAAGCACGCCAGCAAGCAATGTCGCAGAGAACAGCCATGGCAAGCCCGCGGGAAAAAGTTTCTGCCGTAGATCCGATTTGGACCGCCATGCGCCAGCAGGCGGAAGCGATGGCTGGACATGAACCGACGTTGGCCGGTTTTGTCCATGCCACCATTCTCCAGCATGAGCGGCTGGAACTGGCGCTGTCCTACCACTTGGCCCGCAAGTTGGGCAGCGAGGATCTCGGTCCGCTGGCCATCCGGGAAATGTTCGATGATGCCGCCGCCGCCGATGAAGGGGTCGGCCTTGCGGTACGCGCCGATCTTTCGGCGGTGTTCGAACGCGATCCCGCCTGCCATTCCTATCTCGACGCCTTCCTCTTCTATAAGGGCTTTCACGCATTGGAAAGCTACCGTGTGGCCCGTTGGCTGTGGCGGGAAGGCCGCAAGGCGATGGCGCTGTTCCTGCAAAGCCGCATTTCCCAGCTGTTCTCGGTGGACGTCCATCCGGCCGCGGAAATCGGCCGCGGCATCATGTTCGATCATGGCACGGGCATCGTAATCGGCGAGACGGCGGTGGTGGAAGACGACGTTTCCATCATGCAGGATGTCACTTTGGGTGGCACCGGCAAGGAGAGCGGCGACCGCCATCCCAAGATCCGCCGGGGTGTGCTTTTGTCCCTGGGCGCGAAAATCCTGGGCAATATCGAGGTGGGCGAATATAGCCGCGTGGGCGCCGGTTCGGTGGTGTTGAAGCCGATCCCGCCGCATTGCACCGCGGTGGGCGTACCGGCCAAGCTTGTCAATTGCGATTGCGGCGAAAATCCGTCGCAAGCGATGAATCATTACATCGAAGAGTTGCCGGACAACACCGGTTAAAGCCCGTAGGGACCGAGGCTGCTTGACGCTGAGGTTCCGGCATGCGAGTTCAAACTGTCCAATCCATGAGGAACCGGCCTTGACCCGCAGCGAAATCTGGCGCCTGGAGAAATACCTGCGCAACCTGTTCCGTCTCGACACCATCACCATCGTCGAGCGGCCCAAGCAGCCGGATTCCGTGGAAGTCCAAGTCAATGGCGAGTTCGTCGGTGTGCTCTTCAAAGATGAGGAGGACGGCGAGGTGTCATACGCCTTCAATATGGCGATCTTGGAAATGGATTTGCCCGAAGCTCCCGCTTCTCGCACCTAGGCGCCGTGATCTTTTGCGTCGTGAGTTCGTCGCGTTCATACGCTGCCGCTATGAACTCGCTGATGTACTGTTTGTACACATCGCTCGGCGCTCCTGCTCACGCCGCAAAATCTCTACGGCGCTGGGACTTCCGCTTACGGGGTCAGCGCTGGCGAAATCGCCCGATCAACCGGTCGACGCCCGTAGTGATCTCGCGCCAGC
>DATBCP010000011.1:0-4181 GCA_036270435.1 Rhizomicrobium sp.
ATGGGCGATATCCGGCGGCGGGGTGAACGGGCCGGGCGCATCGGGCACGCGCCATACACCGGTGAGCTGGGCATCGCCCGCAGGATTGCCTTGCGCGCGGGTCGCAGGATCGAGTTTTTCCTTGGGGACTTCACCGCGATCGACCATCAGCACCTGGCCGTCTTCGGTCCTGAAAGGTGTGAGGACATGATAGACCGCGGCACCGGCAGCGTCGGTGGTGAAGACGTAGGCCTCCTTGGCGTGATTGAAACGGCCGCGCACGGTGACGCGGCGATATTGCGCGTCATCGGGTCTCATCGCCAGGATGCGATCGAGAGCGACAGGGGCTGCGGCCATATGACCGTTCACGGTTGCGATAAGCGCCAATTTCCATTGCAGGCGCTGAAGCTGCCATGTGCCCAGCCCGCACAGGATGGCGAACAGAATGGCGCAGGCGACAGTGAGGCCGGGATAGGGCCGAAACGTCATCCCAGCCTGCCTTCACCCGCCTTGTGCTTGTACTGAAGCACCAGAAGGGCGGATTTGGAGAGCCTGAGAAATATCCCGGTCAGCAGGCAGATCAACGGCAGCCACAGCACGGCGTGTACCCACAGCGGCGGTTGGAATGTGAACTCCACCCATAGCGCCAGCCCGCAGACGATGGCGCCCACAATCAGGATGCCGAACACCATGGGCCCGTCGCCGGCATCGAACATGGCGTAATCCAGCCCGCAAGCGGGGCACTCTTTCCCGAGCGCGATATAGCCGTGAAACAAAGGCCCCTGCCCACAGCGCGGACAGAGGCCTTTGAGGATGGCGACAGATGTGTTTGGCGGCGTCACTTAGCCGGCCGTTATGGGTCCTTCACCCCATACGTAAATACACGCAAAGAGGAAGAGCCAAACCACGTCAACGAAGTGCCAATACCAGGCCGCCGCCTCGAAGCCGAAATGACGAGTGGGGGTGAACTGGCCCGCGATGGCGCGAAACAGACATACGGTCAGGAAAATGGTGCCGATGATGACATGGAAGCCGTGGAAGCCGGTCGCCATGAAGAAGGTCGAGCCGTAGATCGCCTCGAAATTCCCCGCGCCGGCGGCCAGGACGGCATGCGCCGGATCGGTGAAGGGCTGCAGCGCCAGGTGATTAAAGCCGAAGGTAAAAGGCGCATGGGCATATTCATAAGCCTGCACGCCGGTGAAGCTGAGCCCGAGCAGCACGGTCAGGACCAGGCCCTGCACCGCGCCCTTCTTGTCGCCGGTCTGGATGGCATGGTGCGCCCAGGTCACGGTGGTGCCCGAGGTCAGCAGGATCAACGTGTTGAGCAGCGGGAAGTGCCAAGGATCCAGGGTGACGATGCCCGTCGGCGGCCAGGTTGGGACGCCGACATCGGCATGGAAGATGGCGGTGTTAAAATAAGCCCAGAACCAGGCGACGAAGAACATCACTTCCGAGGCGATGAACAGCAGCATGCCGTAACGCAGATGCAGCTTCACCACCGGCGTGTGATGGCCCAACACCACGGATTCGCGGATCACGTCGCGCCACCAGCCGGCCATGGTGTAGAGCACCAGCGCCAGGCCGATGATGAAAATCCAGGGCTGGCCGTTCACCGGCAGGCCGAAGAAGCCGGCATAGTCCTTGTTCATCCAGAACACGGCACCGCTCAGCATGGTGAAGGCGCCGATCGAGCCGACCAGCGGCCAGGGGCTGGGGTCGACCAGGTGATAATCGTGCTTCACATCGCTGCTCATAGGACTAGCCCCTCTAGTGGCCGGAATGTTCGTGCCATTGCACGATGGACATCAGGTAAAACAACACGGCGAGAGCACCAAGCGCGAGGCCCAGTGCGACATTGCGTTTGCGGCGCGCGCGGTCTGCATCGTCATCCCTCACGTCAGCGCCGGCAGCCCGATCAGCTTTTCGGCGATCAGAGAAGCGAAAAGCGCCGTCATGTAGACAAGTGAGACGCCGAACAGGCGGTGGGCCGCGGGCTCCTTGGCCTCATTGGTTTCGCGATAGGTGGCGATGGCTTCCCACAGGAACCAGAGGCCGATGCCCGCCGAGACCGTCAGATACAGCGCCCCACCGATATGCAGAAAAGCCGGCAGCACGCCCAGCGGCACCAGGACCAGGGTGTAAAGCAGGATCTGAAAGCGGGTACGCGGCTTGCCGCTCACCACCGGCAGCATGGGAACGCCGGCGCGGGCATAATCTTCGCTGCGCCACAAGGACAGCGCCCAGAAATGCGGCGGGGTCCACATGAAGATGATCGCCACCAGCAAAAGCGGCGCCAGTGTGAGATCGCCGGTCACCGATGCCCAGCCGATCGCAGGAGGCAGCGCACCGGACAGTCCGCCGATCACGATGTTCTGCGGCGTGCGGCGCTTGAGCCATAGCGTATAGACCACGACATAAAAGAACACGGTGAAGGCCAGCAGCGCCGCCGCCAGGAAATTGACGAACAGGCCCATGATGGCAACCGCCGCGACCGCCAGGGTCCAGCCGAAGGCCAAAGCCTCCTCCCGCGCGACATAGCCCATGGGTATGGGCCGGGTCGCAGTGCGGGTCATTAGCCGATCGATGTCGCTGTCATAAGCCATGTTGAGGCAACCGCTCGCGCCCGCCGCCACAGCGATGCAGAGCAAGGCGGTGAAGCCGGTGAGCGGATGGACATGCCCCGGCGCCGCCACGATGCCGGCCAGCCCCGTGAACACCACCAGCGACATCACGCGCGGCTTCAGCAGCGCAAGGAAATCGCCGACGGTGGTTACGCGGGGGTAGGCTAGAGAGAGCGACATGGTTTGCCGAGTGGTTCCTTAGCGGATGCGCGGCAGTTCGTTGAACTGGTGGAAAGGCGGCGGTGAGGGCAGCGTCCATTCCAAAGTGGTGGCGCCCACGCCCCAGGGATTGTCGGCGGCCTTGCGCTTTCTGGCGAACGCTTCCGCGATCATCACCAGGAACACCAGCACTCCGAAGCCCGCGATGAAAGCACCAATCGAAGAGATGTAGTTCCAGCCCGCATAGGCGTCGGGATAGTCCGCATAGCGCCGCGGCATGCCGGCCAAGCCCAGGAAGTGCATGGGGAAGAAGGCCAGGTTCACGCCGACAAAGGTGATCCAGAAATGCAGCTTGCCGAGCAGCTCATTATACATGTAGCCGGTGAACTTCGGGAACCAGAAGTAGAAGCCCGAGAAGATCGCGAACACCGCGCCCAGCGACAGAACATAGTGGAAGTGCGCCACCACGTAGTAAGTGTCCTGCAGCACCACGTCGACGCCGGCATTGGCCAGCACCACGCCGGTGACGCCGCCCACCGTGAACAGGAAGACAAAGCCGATCGCCCACAGCATGGGGGTTTTGAACTCGATCGAGCCGCCCCACATGGTGGCGATCCAGGAGAACACCTTGATGCCGGTCGGCACCGCGATGACCATGGTGGCGAAGACGAAATAGGCCTTGGTATCGACGCTCAGGCCTACCGTATACATGTGGTGCGCCCAGACCAGGAAGCCGATGAAGCCGATCGCGACCATGGCATAGGCCATGCCCAGATAGCCGAAGATCGGACGCTTGGAGAAGGTGCCGATGACGTGGCTGATCATGCCGAAGCCGGGAAGGATCAGGATATAGACTTCCGGATGGCCGAAGAACCAGAACAGGTGCTGATAGAGGATCGGATCACCACCGCCGGCCGCGTTAAAGAACGAGGTGCCGAAATGGCGGTCGGTCAAGAGCATGGTGATGGCGCCGGCAAGCACCGGTAGCGACAGCAGCAGCAGGAACACCGTCACCAGGATTGACCAGACAAACAGGGGCATCTTGTGCAGGGTCATGCCCGGCGCGCGCATGTTGAAGATGGTGGTGATGAAGTTGATGGCGCCCAAAATGGACGACGCGCCCGCGATGTGCAGCGAGAAGATGGCAAAGTCCATTGCCGGCCCCGGCGAATAGGTGCTGGAAAGCGGCGCATAGAGCGTCCAGCCGCCGCCCACGCCCATGCCGGCGCTATCGCCTTCCACGAACATGGACAGAACCAGAAACGCGAAGCTGAAAGGCAGCAGCCAGAAGGAGATGTTGTTCATGCGCGGAAAGGCCATGTCCGGCGCCCCGATCATCAGCGGCACCAGCCAGTTGCCGAAGCCGGGAAGGATCAGGATATAGACTTCCGGATGGCCGAAGAACCAGAACAGGTGCTGATA
>DATBCP010000012.1:0-1515 GCA_036270435.1 Rhizomicrobium sp.
TACGAGCTGCGCCCTTCTTCTGCCCACGCCGCAAAATTCCTCCGGCGCAGCGATTCAATCTGGTCCCAACTTGCTCTAGGTTCACGGCCATGACGATTGCACAGAATCTCGCCGACATTCTGGCGCGCATCGAGACGGCGCGAAAGGCCGCGATCAAGCCGGCGCCGCTGACCCGTCTGGTGGCGGTGTCCAAGACCATGCCGCAGGAAGCCATCCGCGAGGCGATTGCCGCGGGTCAGCGCCTGTTCGGCGAAAACCGGGTGCAGGAAGCGCAAGCCAAATTCCCGGCGCTGAAAAGCGACCATCCTGACCTGGAATTGCACCTGATCGGTCCCTTGCAGACCAATAAAGTCAAAGACGCGGTGGCGCTGTTTGATGTGATCCAGACGCTGGATCGGGCCAAACTGGCGGATGCCTTGGCGGCGGAGCGGGAAAAATCGGGCCACTGCCCGCGCCTGTTCCTGCAGGTCAATACCGGCGAGGAGCCGCAAAAGGCGGGTGTCATGCCGCGGGACGCGGCGTCCTTGATCGCCCATGCGCGCAAGCTGGACCTGCCGCTGGAAGGATTGATGTGCATCCCACCGGCCGAGGACGATGCCGCGCCACATTTCGCCTTTCTCGCCAAGCTGGCGCGCGATCACGGCCTGTCCCAGATCAGCATGGGGATGAGCGGAGACTTCGAACTGGCGGTGAAGTTCGGTGCGACGCATGTGCGGGTTGGGACTGCCTTATTCGGGGCTCGGGCTTAGCCTAAATTTTTCTTGTCATTCCCGCGTAAGCGGGAATCCAACTTGTTATTGAATACGGTGGCAAGAAAGTTGGATCCCCGCTTTCGCGGGGATGACAAATTTTCACTCAATAACCACCTGATCCCCCGGCTGAAGCTGCTCGATCGCCGTCAGCAGATCGTCATAGGCCAGCGCCACGCAGCCCTGGGTCGGCAAATAACCGGGCTTGGCCATGTGCAGGAAAATGGCGCTGCCTTTGCCCGGTACCACCGGATTGTCATTATAGCCCAGCACCGCCAGCAAATCGTAGAGATGGTCGTCGCGCCACATCTGCTCCGCACTGGCCTGGTAGGGCAATTTCACCAGCCGGTTGTAGTTGGGGTCCTGTGGCGCGTCGCACCAGCCGTCATCCGGCGCGAGCTGGCGCAGCGGCAGGGGCGTGCGCGGCGCGGGCAGACGATCGGCGCGATAGAAAACCTCCCGCACCTGAAAGCGCCCACGCGGAGTGATATTGTCGCCCTCGCCGCCCTTGATGGCGATCCCGGCCGGGCCGATGGCGGCGCGTTTTTTTCCCGCGCCCCAATCCAGCCATGCGCCATCCGGCGCAGAGGTGACGATCAAGTCCATACTGAGAACTTATAGCGTCAGTGGACACCAGTGTCCCGAACCCGAAGTTCGCTTCGGTTTTGCGGCACCACTGTAAGCGAACTTTGGGTTCAAAGGGACACTGGAATTATATGATTCCAGCGCGGTTTTGGGTCAGAAGTCCCTTTACGAACTCGCGGCG
>DATBCP010000013.1:0-3898 GCA_036270435.1 Rhizomicrobium sp.
AGGCAACATATCGGATTTGCCCGCAGGCTCGGCATGGACGTGGCGGGTTTTCTGATGATGAGCCATATGAGTGAGCCGGAGCCCTTGGCCCGGCAGGCCAAGCTGATGGAGGATTATGGCGCCCATTGCGTCTATGTCACCGACAGCGGCGGTGCGCTGGACATGGATGGTTGCAAGGCCAGGCTTGAGGCTTATGACCATGTCCTGCGCCCGGAAACCGAACGCGGCGTGCATGCCCATCACAATCTGTCGCTGGGCGTGGCGAACTCCATCGTCGCCGCCCAGTCCGGAGCGCGGCGGATCGATGCCTCGCTGGCGGGGATGGGGGCGGGTGCGGGCAATGCGCCGCTGGAAGTCTTCATCGCCGCCGCTGCCCGCAAACAATGGCGCCATGGCTGCGATCTCTTCCGCCTGATGGACGCGGCGGAAGACCTGGTGCGTCCGCTGCAGGACCGGCCCGTACGAGTGGATCGGGAAACGCTGTCCCTGGGCTATGCCGGCGTCTATTCCTCCTTCCTGCGCCATGCCGAAAAGGCCAGCGAGGATTACGGTGTGGATGTCCGCACGATCCTGGTGGAATTGGGCCGGCGCCGCATGGTCGGCGGCCAGGAAGACATGATCACCGATGTGGCCCTGGACCTGGTGAAAAAGGCAGAAGCCGCCCGGTAAAAAGTCTCCGCCCTGGCGGGCGGAACCCGCGCCCCCCTTTATGCAGTTGCATCCATACGGAAGCGGGCGATCCAGCCCATGTCGTCACAGAAATACATGTGGTCGCCTACCAGCTTGGCGCCATGGATCACCGGTGAGTCGTCAGGCAACTGCACGCGTTCTCGGATATTGCCGGTGGCGGTATCATGGCGAAAGAAAGCATTCAGATTCGAGTCCGAAGACCAGATACTGCTGTGATCCTTGCCCCAGCTCATGCCATGGGTACGATTGCCGGGTACCGGCCAAGTGGACTTCACCTTCCAGGTCCGCTTGTTGATTGTAAAGATCTGGCGTGCCGGCGGGCAGGCATAGATCAAATAATCGCCGTCCACCAGGATGGCATGCGCGCCCGTGCCGCCCGACCCTTCTTCCGCATCCATCGGCAATTGCCCCGGCGGCAAGCCCCTTCCCGTATTGTTGCCCACATTGCCGGTCATTGCCGGGCCTAGACCACGTTTCATGTCAGGCCATGCCGGCTTCAGTGGGCTGCGCCGGCCCTTTGGGTCGTCTTCCCGCTCATAAATGCGGCCAGCACCCGGAGTGACATATTTTGCCAGGGTTTTGCCGTCCAGGTCGCAATGCACGATGATGGAGTTGTGGGTCGAAGTAATCCACATCGTCTCGCCGTCCTGCACCAACCCGCTGGGGCCCACGACGTCGGCCTGGAATTCACGCACTGTGGAGCCGTCAGCGATATTGGTCAGTGTAACCCAATGCTCCGCGCCCTGGTCCAGAACCCACAACTGGTTGGGATTGGGGGTCAGCGCCAAGCCGTTGGGCTGGCCGTGCTTGGTCTTGTAGAGGACCTCAATCTTGCCCGCCCGGCGTGTCGGGATCGAAGACCAAGCCGGTAAACAGGCAGGGCGGGCCGGCTGCGCCATCGTTGGCAGTGCAGCGGCAGCAGGCGCCGCCGCGGCTGCGGCGAGGAAATTCCGTCTCTTGATATGCATAGGTCCTCCCTTAAACGGCTACTTTGGCCATTTCGATTTTGAAGATCCAGCCGGCGGAAGGGCTATCGCCATTGGGCCAGCCAGGATGGATGCCCGCATCGCAGCTGACCAGCATGCCATTGTGGAACTCCAGGCCGTGCGGATCGCAGGAGCCTTGCTCGAAATCATACGTCGCGATTACCGCGCCCGTCTTGCCGTCATACTTGACCAAGCCCGGCTGCCCCTCTTTGAAGCTCTTGGAGTCATTACCGGTGACTTGCCAGATATTGCCCTCGGCATCGAAGGTCATATCGTGCCAGCGCGGCTTGTCGGCCGGGGCGTAGATCGGAATGGCCACGTCCGGCGCCCACGTCTTGGGATCCACACGCAGCAAAAGGCGCGGCCGGTTCGCCACTATCCACAGCTTGCCCTCACGCCATTGCGCGCCATGGCTGCCGCCGCCGTCCTGTCCCGGCATACCAAGCGGAATCTGGCGGTGGCTGATTTCCTTGGAGTTCATGTCCACCTGGAAGACGCCTTGCGGCTCCTGATTGGCCATCATCCACACGCAGCCATTGCCAAAGGCCATACCTGAGGTATTGCGGGAGTTGGTGTAGATGGTCTTCAGCAGCTTGCCGTTCCAGTCCACCAGCCAAGCGGCCTCGCGCAGGTCAGTAGGCTCGGGCAGATGATAGGACTGGGCCGCCTTACCCGACAGTTTCTGTTGGCCCAGCCAAATCCCTTCCGGGGCCACCGCCAAGGCATTGATGTAGCCGGGAGGCCCCTTGAACAGCTTGGTAGTTTTTACCATCCCATGCGGGGTTGTCCTGCGCTGTGGACCATAGGTCACGGCCTTATTTGGCGCCTGCGCGCACGCCATGTCCGATACTAGGGATAGCGCCGTTACACCTGCGAAAAATTCTCTTTTATTAAGATCCATCGCAGTATTCCTTTCTCCAAGCCTATCTTCGGAAGAAAGCCGGGGAATGTCCAAGTCGTCACCCTTTTTCGGTCTCACCTGTTGAGTTTGCGGCGCACAACCGATCGCTACCGCTTCTTCGGCCTGAGCAGGTTTTTGGGCCTCCGCGACTTGGCGGTATCGAAAATGGAGAATGTTCGGCTCACAAAGTTGGTGACTCCCCTCATGCCGTTGGTATAGGTCCGCAATTCCTCGGTCATTTCGCCTTCAACCAAGCGGACACGGCCGGAAGGGTCTTCGGTCTCGAAGTTGACGCAGAACCAGGGATCGCCGCGCCGGATAATCAGGTCACTTTTTATGTCATGCCATTCGAATGCCCAGACGAGTTCCCGCGGCCAGATGTGGATTGGAAAGCGCCCCCCGATCATCAATCCCGGCCACGCGGGATTGGGGAGCGCATAGAAAGGCGGCATCTGCGTCAACCAGACCGGCTCGTCGGCCACAAACAACAACGGCGTCATCACCTGGATTAGAGGGCGGTGCGGGTGCCGCCACTCGTTGGGATGAACCGCCATCACCATCTGTGAGAATTGCTGGGGACGGATGGTGGACTGGTCGCCGTCAATGGCCCCCATGGACGGATTGCCCTGTGCGTCTTTGAAAAACCGCAGCTTAATGTCGACGGGGGATGTGATCTCGATCAGGCGCGCTTCGTGATCGGTGACGGCAGGACAATTCGAAAGCCCCTTGGCGTGGCTGGTACGGCCCTCAGATGCGGAAATCCTATGGGGTGCGTCCCAGATAAAGGTGGCTTCCCGCGCAGGATCGATTACCCAACCGACATCCACGATGCGGGACTTCACCTTATGCTCCCCAAACTGGAATTTCATAGAGCCACCTGAAGCGCCCCCATGCTAGGTCACAAGCGGGGCAATAAAAAGCGTCCGGCCCCTAACGCCGGAGGCCGGAGGTCCAAGGAAAGCGGACTTCAGAACTTGAGGCGGAAGCCCGCAACTGTTAATCGCCCGATAAGATTGGTGACCAGATCGTCGGTGCCAGTGATCGAGGCCTGGCCCTGGCTGTTATAGAAGGGTGGACGACTGTCGCCGATATTGGTCATGGTAAAATAGACCTGATCGCCCGCCAGCCACCCATCCGGGAAGTTATAGGCCACGTGGACATCGAAGGTCGCATAGGCATCCACCTTGTCGCCTCCGCCGTTGGGATTGCCATTAACGTCGCGCGTGAGCGCATTGGCCGGCGTCGCCCAATTGCGGTAGGAACCAGTGAAGTTCATGAAAAGGTCAGTCTCGAAATTGTCAAAGACCCAGCTGATGTTGGT
>DATBCP010000014.1:0-3236 GCA_036270435.1 Rhizomicrobium sp.
TGGGCTCGGGGCGTTCGGCACTCAAATCGGTCCACTGGACCGATTTGACCGGCATGCCGGTCGTGCCTCACTCCACCGGACATGCTCGCGCGCCTTGCGCGCCACGGCTCACCCACAAAAATCCTCGCCCCACAGTAGCCAAATGGCGTGAATTCGCGCGGCACGCCCTCAGCCGGCAGCGGCGTTATCAGCTACCAGCTGCCCGTGTTCGGCATCGACGCCCAGGGTTCCTTGGGTTCTAGGTGTCCGTCCTGGAGAAGCTCGATGGAGATGCCGTCGGGTGAGCGGATGAAGGCCATATGGCCGTCGCGCGGCGGGCGATTGATCGTGACGCCGGCGGCCATCAGCCTTTCGCACAGGGCATAAATGTCGCCGACCCGGTAAGCGAGATGTCCGAAATTGCGTCCGCCGCTATAGCCCTTTTCATCCCAGTTATAAGTGAGCTCGATCACCGGGCTTTCGGGGGCGCCATCGCCCATCCGGCTGGAATCTTCGGGGGTGGCGAGGAAAACAAGCGTGAAACGCCCCTTTTCATTTTCCATCCGCCGGATTTCCACCAATCCCAGCTTGTTGCAGTAGAAATCCAGCGAGGCATCCAAATCGGAGACGCGCACCATGGTGTGAAGATATTGCATGTGGCTGTCCTTCCACTGTTTCTTGCCTCTTGCAGCTTCAGCATCGCGAATTTTGGGCAAAGGCAAAAGCGGCCGGCTTAGCGAAGATGTCGCAAGGGAACTTCAGGTGAACGAATTCGCTGTCATGAGCGCCTTGCCGTCCCCGCTGCGCAAGCTTCGTCCGTATCGTGACAAACCGGATTTCTGTCGGTTACGCCGTGGCTTACAGCGCAATTCATTTCATGCTGCACGTGCGAAGTGTGCGGCCGCCGCGGATACGATCTCCATCGTATCGTCGAGTCGCGCCATTACCCGGGCAAGACAAAGGCCCTGGCCGGCTTGCATGACGGGGCTGATACCTCTTGCAAAGAGGATAAGCGATTGCTTTAAAAGCAACTGAAGGCGCCTGCATACGGCGCCCGCGTTGGGTTTGTTGGTCTCAATCAATTCGTTGGGCCGGTTACGTGAACCGGTCCCTGTTTTTGAGTGGAGCGCATGGAACGTCCAAATCACTTGAATGTCGGCAACAAGAGCGTCACCAACAAGTTTGGTAGCCTTGCCATTGTGGCCGGCATTCACGTCGCCGTTATTTTTGGCCTTATCGCAGCGCTCAACCAGGGCGCGTTGATGAAGCAGTTGCAGGAGATCAAGGCGACCGTCGATACGCCGAAGGAAAAGCCCAAGGCGCCGCCGCCGCCGCCGCCGGATCTGGTGAAGCCGCCGCCGCCGGTCGCTATCCAGCCTGAATTCCAGATCGCCACCGCGCCGCCGCCGCCGCCGGTCACCACCGCGCCCAAGGCGCCGCCGCCGCCGCCGCCCAAGGCGGCGCCGGTCGCTTCCAGCGATCCGCTGAAGCCCATCATGCGGACCCATACCCAGCCGCCCTATCCGCCCATCTCGATCCGTTTGAACGAGTCGGGCACCTCCTTGATCGAAGTCCACATCACCGCCGAGGGTAATGTCGACGAGTGCAAGGTCGTGACGACCAGCAGTTCGGATCGCCTGGACCAGGCCGCCTGCGAATGGGTGAAAAGTCATTGGCGTTGGCAGCCTCCCACCAATCAGGGCCAGCCCACCGCTGTTTCGGTTCGCGTCTCGGTTAAATGGGACCTGAAAGACGCCAAGTAAAAAGTCATCCAAACCCATCACTTCAATTCATCGGTTACCACGGAGTAGGAAAATGAACTTCAAGAAACTGACGATCGCTGCCGCCATCGTCGCCATGACCAGCCTGAGCGCCGTTGCTCCGGTTTACGCCCAGGCCGCGCCGGCAGCGCCCGCCGCTGACCAGAATGCCGCGCCTGCGCCGGCTGCACCGGCTGCCGACCAGGCCGCCGCTCCGGCTCCGGCCGCCCCCAGCGACGCGGCCAAGTCCGCCGCCGCGCCGGCCGACGTTCCCGCCCAGTACAGCCTGGGCCACATCTGGCAGGAAGGTTCGTGGATCTCCAAGGCGATCCTGATCGTGCTGGCCATCATGTCGGCCGGCACCTGGTACATCTTCTTCACCAAGTGGATTGAGCAGCAGCGCATCCTGGGCCAGGCCACCCAGGTCGAGAAGAAGTTCTGGACCTCGGCCACGCTGAATGAAGGCGTGGACAAGCTGCCCAAGACCTCCGTGTTCCGCGGCATCGCCGAAGCGGGTCTCAAGGCTTCCACCGGCGGCACCACCCTGGTCGGCCTGAATGACTGGATCGGCATGACCCTGACCCGCCAGCTGGAAGACGCCAATGCCCGTCTGCAGGGCGGCATCGCCTTCCTGGGTTCGGTCGGCTCGGTCTCTCCCTTCGTCGGTCTGCTCGGAACTGTCATGGGTATCCTAAACGCGCTGATCGGTATCGGCGTCGCGGGCCAGGCCTCGATCGACAAGGTCGCCGGCCCGGTCGGTGAAGCGCTGATCATGACCGCCATCGGTCTGTTCGTCGCCGTTCCCGCGGTGTTGCTGTATAACTACCTGGTCCGCCGCAACAAGGTGATCACCGAAAAGCTGCGCGCCTTCGCCGGCGACCTGCAGGCCTATCTGATCAGCAAGAGCAAGTAAGCCGGTCCCGTAAAGACCGCTTACCGGAGATAAAGCCATGGCAGTCGACGTCCAACATGCCGTCGAAGATGATGAAGCGGAGCTGAACGTCACGATCAACACCACCCCGCTGGTGGACGTGATGCTGGTGATGCTCATCATCTTCCTGGTCACCATTCCGGTGATCTTGAAGACGGTGAATCTGCAGTTGCCGACCTACCGCAATATCGTCACCCAGACGAAGCCGGAAAATATCGTGATCGCGGTCACCACCGACGAGACCACCTACTACAACAATGTTCCGATCGACCAGCCGACCATGCTGAGAAACTTTGTCGACGCCCTGAGGCGGGCCCAGGCGGCCAACAAGCCCCTGCCCGAAGTGCACATCCGCGGCGACAAGAATGTGCGTTTCGAGGCCATCGGCCGCGTCATCCTGGCCTGTCAAAGGGCCGGCATCCAGAAAGTGGGGTTCATCACCGAACCTCATGCCCTGGAAGCCAACAGCTATTGAGGTAATCCGCCATGGCAATGAGTACCAGTACGGCTGAAGGCGAAGTGATGGTGGAAATGAACACCACGCCGTTGATCGACGTGATGTTGGT
>DATBCP010000015.1:0-1805 GCA_036270435.1 Rhizomicrobium sp.
CGACTTAGGTGGATAGGCCGGGCTTGATCATTCCGCCTGGGTCCCCTTCCCTCGCTCGAAGCTATCGCTTCTCGTTCGCCGGGGATGACAAGAAGAGCTAATTCCTCACGAACTTTCGGAAATTCGGCACATTGGTGAAGCCAGCATAGATGTTGCCGGCATTGTCCACCGCAACGGCCTCAATGGCGTTGTACTCGCCCCAGGGGATGAAGCCGATCACCTTGCCATCGCTGATATGGCCCCAGCGGATGCCGTTCTTGAAACCGGGATTGTTCTTGTCGCTGGAGAGCGAGTCCGCGACATAGATCATATCGCCCTTGATGAAGAGGCCGCTTGGCCGGCCGAACTGCCGCCACTCGGCCAGAAACTTGCCCTGCTGGTCGAAGATCTGGATGCGGCTGTTGGAACGGTCCGCCACATACAGCCGCCCCTGCGCATCCATCGCCAAGCCATGGGGTGCATTGAATTCGCCCGGCTTGTCGCCCAGCTTGCCCCAGCTCAACAGGAACTTGCCATTGTGGTCATATTTGAGAATACGGTTGTTGGTCTTGTCACTGTGACCGTCGGCGACAAAGATGCTGCCGTCCGGCGCCACCAGCACATCCGAAACGCCGTTGAACAACTCGTTGGTCGCGCCCGAGGTGCCGCGCACACCCATGGTGCGCAACAGCTTGCCGTCCTGGGTGTATTCATGAATCACATTGGAGACCACACCGCTCTGCGAAATACCCTCCACCAGCCAGACATGGTGATCGCGGCCGACAAAGATGCCATGGGGGTAAAGGAAGTCGCCCTTGCCCCAGCTCCGCACCAGCTTGCCGGATGAATCGAACTCCAGCACCGGATCCAGAGTCTTGTCCTTGGCGCAGCCATCGTCAGCCAGGCCGCAGCGCTCGAACACCCAGACATGCTGGCCATCCGGGTCCATATCGACAGCAGAGATGCCGCCGAATTTGCGGCCCAGCTTCGCCCAGCCTTCCTCGACATGATAGGGGTTGGGATAGGCGTTGGGATCATGCGGCGGCGGCATCGCCACTGGCGGCGGCCCGCTGGCGCAAGCGCTCAAGGCCATGGCGCAGGCAAATCCCAAAGCATGATGCAGGCGCATATGCCCTCCCCTTTTGGGCCGGTCTTTGCGGCCTTGGGGCAAGCCTAGCGCATGGCTAGGCCGTGGCAAGGTGGGGGTCATCCCGCCGGCAGAGGCTTTTTCATATGAACCACCGTCCCCAAATCGCGCAGTTCTTCGCGCTCACGGCGATAACCCAGTTTTTCATAGAGACGAATATTCTCGGCCATCAGGGCGTTGGTGTAGAGCCGGATGCCGGAGAAGCCCCCCTCCGCCGCGATCTCCTCCGCCAGCGACAGCAGGCTTTTCCCCAATCCATGCCCCTGGAATCCGGGCCGGACCGCCACATTCACGATCAGCAGACAATCGTCATCGGGCGCGGTCTCGACCAGCGCGGCCAGGCGGTCACCGGCATAAAGCAGGTCAAAACGGTGCTTGCGGACGGCGTCGTGGTAATCCACCCGCATGGGCAAAGGCTCGCGGCCCATGACGGCGACCCATTTGCCATAGGCTTCCAGGGTCAAGGCCGTTATGTCCGAGGCGTCTGCTTCCGTCGCACGCCGGACAGTTATCGGTTGGCCCATCCCCCTCACCCGCGACTGCTTGGCGGCGCGATGGATTTTGCGATCTGGGCAGGGTTGCTAGCGGTAGCGTAGCAACGCGCGGAGCGTATCCCCACGGCAGCTCGCCCAAGCTCGCGGCGTTCGCCACTTTCGCAGGTCCACTGGACCTGCTCAAC
>DATBCP010000016.1:0-9081 GCA_036270435.1 Rhizomicrobium sp.
GCTCGACGCCGCCACTTGGGGCTCACATGGCAACTCGCCTCCCATGCACTTTTGCCGGGTGGTCGGCACCATCACACCCACCACGGACTCGCATATCGGCTTTGAAGTTTGGCTGCCACCCTTTGTGATCTGGAACGGCAAGTTCCGGGGTGAAGGCTCGGGCGGCAGCGCCGGCGCGATATCCTCCGGACCGATGCGCGAGGCGCTGCTGGGCGGCTATGCCACCATGTCCACCGACAACGGTCATGTGGACGGCGCCAATGGCGAGCACGGGCTCAGTTGGGCGTATAAGCATCCGGAGAAGATGGTCGACTGGGCGTGGCGAGCGCTGCATTTGTCCACCATCGCCGCCAAGAAGACCGTCGCGGCTTTCTATGGCAAGCCGTCGGCCAGGAATTATTTCGTTTCCTGTTCGGCCGGCAGCCATCACGCCATCATGGAAGCGACACGTTTTCCGTCCGACTATGACGGCATGGTCGGCGGCGCGGCGCCCTGGAAGTGGACCGCGCTGATGCTGGGCCATACCTGGAACAGCATGCCGGCAATGAAGGACGCAAGCGCCCTGACCGCAGAAAGCACGGCGATCCTGAACCGCCGCATGATCGCGGCGTGCGACAGTCTGGATGGACTGAAAGACGGCATCATCGCCGACCCCCGCCGCTGCACGGTCGACCCCGTTCAATTCCAATGCAGCGAGACCAACACAAGCGAATGCCTGACAAAGATCCAGGTGGAAGCGGCGCGGCACATCTATGCGGGCGCGAAAAAATCCGACGGCACGGTGTTGATGCCGGGCCAGGTGCGCGGCAGCGAGGCGGGGTGGTTTGCCCAAAGCGGCGGCGCGACCCCCGGCGGCAGCAGCTGGGACTTTTGGCGTCAGGCGGTGTTCCAGGACCTTGATTTCAAGAATGTGAATTTCGATTTCGACCACGACACCGAGCGCGCGCTGGCCACGAGGATATCGGGCCGCCTGCTGGCCGAGGTCTATGACGAAAAAGTGAACTTCGATGCCTTCCGTGCACGTGGCGGAAAATTCATCTTCTTCCAGGGTTGGGCGGATTCGGTGATCACGCCCATGATGGATGTGGACTTCTACAATCGCGTCGCCGCCCGCTACGGCCGGGACAAGACCGACGATTTCTTCCGCTTCTTCCTGCTTGCCGGCATGGGCCATTGCGGCGGCGGGGCGGGCTTCTCTCATATCGGCGGCGCCACCGGCACACCGGTCAAGGATGATGCAGACCATGACATGGTCAGGGCGCTGGACCTGTGGGTGACGCAGAACCAAGCGCCATCCCTGTTCATCGGCGCCCATATCAATGACGCCAAGCTTGTGACCGCCACCCGGCCGATCTGCCGCTATCCGCTGGAGGCGCGCTATACAGGTCGCGGCGACAGCAACAGGGCTGAAAATTTCACCTGCCGCGATTCTCAATAATTTTTTAAGTGTGACCTTTTTGCGGGGTTGTAAACTGGGCGAAGCGGTTTATCTCCGCGGGCATGATGATCACGGGGCGTCCCATCAAATATCCACGCCTTTGGCTGCTGGGCCTCCTGGTTGCGGCGGGCGCTCTGTTGCCGATCCTGGGTTCCATCACTTAGGCGACTTTGCGCGGATAACGCGCTAAACTTGAGTCCATGGCCCACGACCACACGTTGCATTCTCATGGGCACACCCATGGACATGCTCATGAGCATGACCACGATCATGGACATGATCACGGTCACGGGCATGCGCCTGACACCGGCCCCCATGATCATGGCATCTGGACTCGCGATCATGTCTTTCTGGGCCAGGGGCATTCCCGTGCCGAATCGCGCGCCAAATGGGCGGCCATCCTCACCGCCTTGTTCATGGGCGTGGAGATTGTCTGCGGCCTTCTCTATCACTCCATGGCGCTGTTGGCCGACGGCGCCCATATGGCGACCCATGTGGGAGCGCTGGGCTTGGCGGCCGGCGCCTATTGGCTGGCGCGCCGCCATGCCACCAGCGGGCGTTTCAGCTTCGGCTCAGGCAAGTTCGGCGACCTGGCGGCCTTTGCCAGCGCCATCGTCCTGGGGATAACCGCCCTGGCGGTGGCGGCGGAATCCCTCCAGCGCATCGTCACTCCGGTGGCCGTGCAATTTGGCGATGCGCTGCTGATCGCCTGCATCGGCCTGGTGGTCAACCTGGTCAGCGCGTTGATCCTCAAAGACTCCGATTCTCCCGGGCATTCCCATGCCGGCCATGCTCATGGCGGCCATTCCCACGGCCATGACAACAATATGCGCGCTGCCTATGTGCATGTGCTGGCCGATGCCGCCACCAGCGTGCTGGCCATCATCGCGCTGGGCGCCGGCTATTATTTCGGGCTTGGCATCCTGGACCCCATCAGCGGTCTGGTGGGGTCTTTCGTCATCGCCTCCTGGTCCTATGGCCTGATCCGCGACAGCGCCATGGTGCTGCTCGATGCCGATGCCGATCCCGGCATGTCGGATGAAATCCGCGGCTTTCTGGAAAAGGAACTCAAGGCCCGCATCCCCGACCTGCATCTGTGGCGGTTGGGACCGGGCCATCGCGGCTTGATCGTGTCGCTGATTTCGCCGGATGCGATCAGCGCGGAAAGCGTGAAGGCAACCTTGCGCAGCCGCTATCCCGACCTGTCGCATGTCACGGTGGAAGTCGCGGTCTGCGCCGATTGCACATGATGGAGCGTCGGGCAGGCGAGCGATAGCGAGCCGTCGCCCGCGCGAAAAGGCAAATATGTTCTGGAAGCGCAAGAAACAGCAGGTCGAACAGGCGGTGGACGAGGTTGCCGTCACCGCCACGGACTTGGCCGAAAAGACCATGACCATTGGCCCGGCCGGCGTGCTCTTGCTGTTGGGCGCCGCGGCGATGGGCGCGGCCGCGACCTATTACGTCGCTCAAGCTCGTAAGAACAAAAAAGCCGCTTCGGTGGAAGCGGTTTCTTCAAAGTCCGGTAGAACCTAGGCGCGAGGGATTTTGTGACGTGAGCAGGAGCGCTAAGCGATGTGTACAAGAGGTACATGAGCGCAGGCGCGACGAACTCACGGCGCAAAAGACCCGCGCCGCTTAGCGCGGCAGCAAGCCTTCGCGCTGCAGGCGCTTCCTCTGGAGCTTGCGGTAGCGGCGCACGGCTTCGGCACGCTCACGGGCCCGCTTTTCGCTGGGTTTCTCATAGGCGCCGCGCAGCTTCATCTCCCGAAAAATGCCTTCGCGCTGCATCTTCTTCTTCAGCGCCTTGAGCGCCTGGTCGATGTTGTTGTCGCGGACGATGATCTGCAAAGGAAAACTCCTGGCCAGAAAATTGAGGCGCGGGTGATACCAGATGGTCTTTTACCTGTCTACCTATGCAAATTAACTGTTTGCGGGCCGATTGGTGCCCCCTTGGCCGTGTCGTCCGGCAGGGTCATATTCCCGCCCATGGCAATCCTGAAAATCGCCCGCATGGGCCACCCCGCCCTGACCACCCCGGCCCGCGCCGTTTCCGACCCCACAAACCCGGAAATCCGCCGTCTGGTCAATGACATGGTGGAAACCATGATCGACGCCAATGGGGCAGGTTTGGCGGCCCCCCAGGTGCATGTTCCGCTCCGGGTCGTGGTGTTCCAGGCCCCGGACGGGCGGACCGACCCCGACTTGAGCGAGGCGGAACGTTTCGACCATACCGCCCCCCTGACGGTCCTGATCAATCCCGAGATTCAAGTCCTGGGAACCGGTCTGGAGGGTGGCTGGGAAGGCTGTCTGTCGGTGCCCGGCCTGCGGGGCTGGGTGGAGCGGGCGGACCATATCCGCTACCGGGGCCTTGGGATCAATGGCGAAATCCTTGAGCGCGTGGCGCGCGGATTCCATGCCCGGGTGGTGCAGCACGAATGCGATCATCTGGATGGCCGGCTTTATGTCTCTCGGATGGACGATCTGTCCCGGCTGATTTTTGAGTCCGAGATTCGTCATTATCAGGCCGCGTCATGACGGAAGCTCCCAAAAAACCCCGCAAGAAAGCGGTGCCCCGCGCGGATGCGTCAGCAGACGCGCATACAAGAAAGGGCGCGGATGCGTCAGCAGACGCGCAAACAAAAAAGGGCGCGGATGCGTCAGCAGACGCGCAAACAAAAAAGACGGAGACAAAGGCTGGGGCGCCACCGCGCGGCGACCAACAGATGCGCGAGGCCGTGCTGGCAGCCGCGCTTGCCAATGCCGCCTTCGACGGCTTCACCGACAGCGTGCTGCAGAAGGCAGGCGCCGAGGCCGGCCTCGCCCAAGCCGAACTGACACGGCTGTTCGAGAATGGCGCCCTCAGCCTGGTCGAATTCTATTCCACCCACACCGATGCGCAGATGGAAAGGCGGTTGGGTGAGATGGACCTCAAGGCCATGAAGGTCCGCGAGCGCATCGCCACCGCCATAAAGACACGTCTGGCGATTTTGAAGCCGCACAAGGAAGCGGCGCGGCGCGCCGCCGCGCTTTTGTCGCTGCCCATGCATGCGGCGCTGGGCGCCAGGCTGTTGTACCAGACGGTGGATTGCATGTGGCGGGCGGCCGGCGACACCTCGACCGATTTCAACTTCTACACCAAGCGCGGGATCCTGGCCGGGGTCTATGGCTCAACCGCGGTGCGCTGGTTCAATGACACCAGCGAGGATGAAAAGCCGACCGAGGAATTCCTCGCCGCCCGCATCGAGAATGTGATGCAATTCGAGAAGTTCAAGGCGAAGACGAAAGAGGCGCTGTCCAATTTTCCGATGTTCGCCGATTGGGCGAAACCTAAAGCAAAATAAGATTGTCATGCCCGCGAAAGCGGGCATCCAACTTTCGTCTATTAGTGCCGTTTGTCGAAGTTGGATTCCCGCTTGCGCGGGAATGACAAAATTGATCAGAGAAACTCCGCGATCTGCACCGCGTTCAAAGCAGCACCCTTCAGCAATTGATCCGCCGCCACGAACATGCTGATCGACTTGCCGGACGGGTCCGACAGGTCTTTGCGGATCCGGCCGGCCAGTACGTCGCCTTGACCGCTGGCATCCTTGGGCATGGGGAAGTAATTGTCGGCCCAATCATCCACCAGCTTTACGCCCGGCGCCTTGGCCAGCAAATCCTTCACCTCCCCCGGCGTGATCGGCCGTTCGCACTCGAAGGTCATGGAGACAGAATGGGCGCGCAGCACCGGCACGCGGATGCAGGTGGCTGACACCGCAATCCTGTCATCTTCGAAGATCTTCTTGGTTTCCTTGATGACCTTGCTTTCTTCGTCGTTGTAACCGGTTGCCATGTCGATGGCGGTGTTATGGCTGAAGAGATTGAAGGCATAGGGATACTTGACCACCTTCGGCGGATAATCCTTGCCGTCCAGATAGGCGCGCGTGGACAGCTCCAGCTCTTCCATCAGCGCCGCGCCGCCGCCCGACGCCGCCTGATAGGTGGAGACGATCAGCCGCTTGACCGGATTGACCTGGTGTACCGGCCAGAGCGGCACCAAGGTGGTGATGGCGGCGCAGTTGGGATTGGCGATGATGCCTTTGTGATCGGCAATGCGGCGGGCATTGATTTCCGGGATCACCAGCGGGATGACGGGATCGCTGCGGAAGGCGCTGGAATTGTCCACCACCACCGCACCGGCTTTCACCGCGGCAGGCGCGTACTGCTTGGAGATGCCGCTGCCGGCCGAGAACAGCGCGATATCGACACCCTGAAAGGCGTCCTCGGTCAATTCCTGGACTGTCAATTCCCGACCGCGGAAGGTCTGCTTCTTGCCGGCGGATCTGGCGGATGCCAACAGCTTCAGCGAGGCGAGCGGAAGACCGCGGCCTTCGATGCAACCGACAAATTCGCGGCCGACAGCGCCTGTTGCTCCGACGATCGCCACATTCTTGTTCTTCACAGCTTGGTTCCTTCTATTGTCTTGCGGCGTCTCGCTCACATAGCCACCGCGACAGTCCTTTGCATTGCAGCTTTGTTCACTCGTCGCCGCGGGGGGCACCGGTCGCCCCGACAATCGCAACATGCTTGTTCTTCATATCAACACTCCAAAAATAATAACGGCCCCGTCCGGGTTTCGGCGGGGCCTGGGTCTCGTCACTTTGGCTTGCTCTTAAGCGCGCGCGACAGCTCCAGGCCCAAAAGGCTTGGTCTTGGTGGTCGTCTTTTTGGCGGTCGCGTTCATGGCGGCGGAACCTATGGGGCGATCAGGCCTTCGTCAACGGCTTTAAGCGCGTCAAATGTCCCATTTTGCGGCCCGGCCGCGCCTTGGCTTTGCCGTAAAGATGCAGCGCGCCTGTCTTGGCAAGCGCTTGCCAAGCATCAGCTTCCGCTCCGATGATGTTTTCCATCACCGCATCGGCATGGCGCGACGGATCCCCCAACGGCCAACCCGCCACCGCCCGGATATGCTGTTCGAACTGGGAACATTGGCAGGCTTCGATGGTCCAATGGCCGGTATTGTGGACGCGCGGGGCGATTTCATTGACCAGGAGCTCGCCGCCGCTTCCCACAAACAATTCCACCGCAAACACGCCGACATAGTCCAAGGCATCGCCGATCGCCCTGGCGATGGCTTTGGCTTCGCCGACCTGCGCCGCGCTCAGCCGCGACGGCACCGTGGAGCGGCGAAGGATATGATGTTCGTGCTCATTCTCAGGGGGATCGTAAGCCGCGAACTGCCCGTCCTGCCCCCGCGCCGCCACCACCGAGGCTTCAAAAGAAAAATCGACGAAGCCTTCCAGGATCGCCGCTGCGCCCATGAAGCCGACATAGGTTTTCTCGGCATCATCGGCACTGGCAACCTTGGCCTGGCCTTTGCCGTCATAGCCGAAGCGGCGGGTCTTGAGGATGGCTTTGCCGTTCAGCCTGCCGAACGCCTCGCGCGCCTGCGCCGCGGATGAAACTTCAAAAAAGGGCGCGGTTTTCAGCCCCAGTTTTTCGACAAAGGCTTTTTCCGACAGTCGATCCTGAGTCGAGGCCAGCGCATGGGCGCCGGGGCGCACCGGAACGTGCTGTTCCAAATGCGCGATGGCATGGGCGGGAAGATTTTCGAACTCGAACGTCACCACATCGCAAAGATCGGCGAAGCGTCCCAGCCGCTCCAGATCGTCATACGGCGCGGTGATGGCGTTGGGTGTCACCTGGAAAGCGGGCGCATCGACCGTGTCATTGTAGACGCAGGTCTTTAGCCCAAGCCTTGCCGCCGCAAGCGCCAGCATCCGGCCCAGCTGGCCGCCGCCAACGATTCCAACGGTGCCGCCGGGAGAAAGCGGTTGGTCCAACCTTTTCATGGCAGAATTCATTTCGGCTTCTTGGCGACGGAGCGGGTCTGTTTGGCCCGCCAGGCATCCAGGCGCTTTTTCACACCCGTATCGGTGAGGCCCAAAATGGCGGCGGCGTGCAGCGCCGCATTCTTGGCGCCGGCTTCGCCAATGGCAAAGGTCGCCACCGGCACACCCCCCGGCATTTGGGCAATGGAGAGCAGCGAGTCCAAGCCCTTCAAGGCGCGGCTTTCAACCGGCACGCCCAAGACAGGCAGGGTCGTCATGCTGGCCACCATGCCCGGCAGATGGGCCGCCCCGCCGGCCCCGGCGATAATCACTTTCAAGCCACGGTCTTCGGCTTCCTTGGCATAGGCCGCCATCCGGTCAGGGGTGCGATGGGCAGAGACGATACGGACCTCATGACCCACCCCCAGCGCCTCCAGCAGTTGGGCAGCGGCCTGCATGGTCGCCCAGTCCGACTGGCTGCCCATGATGATACCCACTTTTTTGATTGGTCGCTCCGGCTCGCGCCGACGCTTCTTTATTTTTGGTCGCTCCGGCTCGCGCCGACGCTCCCGGACAGCTCTGCTTTGATTCGCCATTCCGGCCCCAATCTCCCAGCAAAGCGGCGCAGTATAGGCAGCCAAAAATCCAAGGAAAGTGGCGTTTTAACACTCCTTAACCCCGCCGGGGCGATCATAAAGGCCCCGTTAACCATTTGGCGGCTAATTTTGCCTATCTGAAGTGGCGCCTCCACTGCAACCAACGAGGCGGTAGGCAAAATCCCATGAAGGTCGAACGCAACAGCGCGGCGCGTGGCACCCGTTCAGTGGCCCAGGCCGCCTATGCCCGGCGGGTGGAAGCCGTCGCGGGCCCCGCCAGCCCGGAAACCGTGGCGCCTTCCGGCAATATTTTGGCCGCCAGCGTTCTGGGCATTCCGGAAGCCGAATTCACTCCTAAGGTGCGCGACGCCATCATGGGCTTGATGAACGAGGTCGAGAACCTGCGCCGCGAGCTCCACCAGACCAAGATCCGGCTGGAAGACATGGAAAAGGCCGCCGACCAGGACGGCATGCTGCCGCTTTTGAACCGCCGCGCCTTTGTGCGCGAACTGACGCGCTATATCGGCATGGCCGGCCGCTACAACATGCCCGTCTCACTGATCTATTTCGATCTCAATCATCTGAAGAAGACCAACGACACCTATGGCCATGCCGCGGGCGATGCGGTGCTGGAGCATTTCGCGGGCGTGCTGAGCAAGAATGTGCGCGAAAGCGACGTTGTAGGCCGGCTGGGCGGCGATGAATTCGGCGTGCTTCTGTCCCATGCCAACCAGACACAGGCGCTGAAGAAGGCCGACAGCCTGGCGGCGACTTTGCAGGCCTCACCGACGAAATGGGAAGGCCACACCATTCCGGTCAGCTTCGCCTATGGCGCTTTTGAACTGAGTTCCGGCGACAGACCCGATGTCGCCATGGCGCGCGCCGATCAGGCGATGTATGCGCATAAAAAGGCGCAGCGCAGCGCGGCGGAGTAACTCTCCCCAACCCTGATCGTCATGGCCCGTCCCTACGCTGTCGCTAGGGATTATGCGGGCCATCCATAACCCTCTCACCGCTGGATGGCCCGGACAAGCCGGGCCATGACGGTCTTTTTTTTAGCAGTAGGTGCGGCGCGAGGATTTTTGCGGCGTGAGCAGGGTGAGGCCCGCTTCGCGCCCGCGCGAACGAAATGGTCCGGCGGACCATTTCGAGTGCCGAACGCGCGGAGCTAAAGCGACGCGCCCGGAAAGTTGCTCGCTATCCGGCTACCTCGGCCGCTCGCCCAAGCTCGCGGCGT
>DATBCP010000017.1:0-4740 GCA_036270435.1 Rhizomicrobium sp.
CGCTCCAGGCTGACAATGCGGCAGGCGATGGGGATGTTCTCGTCGCGATACCAGCTGGCGCAGATGCGGTGATAGCCGTCGGCCACCACCAGCGGCAGATCCAAACCGGCATTGCCCCGCACCAGCAGCACCGGCGACAGCGCCTTGCCCTTTCTGATCTTCTTGAGATCGCCGGCGACATGGACATTGTCACGTGGCAACAGCGCCAGCCGGCTGGCCCGCAACAGGTCCTTTGCGTGTTTGCGGACAGTCTGTGCCTTGCGTAGCCGGGCCACCAGTTTTCGCGCCGCCGGCTCCTCCAAAAGCAGGATGAGATAATCCAGCGCCGCGGGATAATCATGCGGCTCGGGAAGCTCTTTCCAAATATCAGCCATCAAAATCTCTCCCTCAGAATTTCCAAACAGCATTATATTTCAGGCTCTTGCGAACCGGCCATGCACTGCTTCGGCCTGCGCCTGAAAGCCCTGACGGAACGCCAGTCTCCGACAAGCTACATTGCCACTGCAAGATAGTTGTGTCTGAATTCCGCTCCTTCCGGCGGCTTGGGGGTTGGGGTGACGGAAAAGCCAGAGATTGCTGACGCGGGCGCACACGCCGCGCCCGAGCCCGCCGCCGTTGCTCCGGCGCCCGGGGGGACCAGCTATGCGCCGTCTGTCACCTTCCTGCACCACCAGCGCCCTTACCTTGATTGCTATTTTGGCCTTGATTGCCGTTTTGGGGAGCCGACATGCCGCGACTGACTTCGGTCTTGATCTGCGCTTTGGCGCTGATGTCACCGCTCGCCTCCAGTCGCGGCGCGGAGCGGATATTGCTGGATCGCATCGGCCCCAGCCGGGCCACACTGTATGTCGCGAAGGCCGATGGCAGCGGGGAGCGCCTTCTGTTGCCGCCCGGCGCCCTTGACTACAACCCGGCCTGGTCCCCCAAGAGCGATTGGATCGCCTTCACGTCGGAACGCGGCGATTCAGCCGACCTGTACCGCGTGCATCCCGACGGCACCGGGCTGGAGCGGTTGACGGACGACCCGGCCTATGACGACCAAGCCGCTTTTTCACCCGACGGCAAGGAAATCGTTTTCGTGTCCACGCGGGCCGCCGGTTTCGCCAATATCTGGATCCTCAACCTTGCCAGCCATAAAGCGCGACTGCTGACACCGGGTAAGGGCGGCGATTTCCGCCCGGCCTGGTCGCCCGACGGCAAATGGATCGCCTTTTCCTCCGATCGCGACAGCAGCCTTCCCGACGCCAAGGGCCGCTGGGAGCGCATGCATATCGTCGCCATCCATGTCATTCGCCCGGACGGCACGGGCCTCAGGCGGCTGACAGCCAAGGATGGCAACTTTTGCGGATCGCCCAAATGGACCGCCGACAGCAAAAGCCTCCTGGCCTATTGCATGACGGGCCAGGCGACCTGGGATGATCGCGTCGGCAAGATCGATGTGGAAGATACCTTACAGAAAATCGATCTGGTGAACGGAAGCGCGCAGGTCCTGCCGGCGGGTCCAGGCGTGAAAGAAGCGCCAGCCCCCCTTCCCTCGGGCGCAATAGGCTATCTGCGCCGGGACCAGCCGCACCAGGGCATCTTCTACGCCGATGGCAGAACCGGGCCCAGCGGCGCCGATATCCGGGTGCCCTCCTGGTCGCCAGACGGCAAGCAAGTGGCGTATAGCCGTTTCACGTCCGGTCCCCAGCCCAATCCGGTGCGCCTCTGGAGCCGCAATCCCAAGTTCGATCTTTCCAGCACCAGCTTCCTCTCATCGGTCGATGCTGCACGCAACCGCTTTGCCACCACCACCCGCACCGGTGCCGGCATGGCGCTCATCGTGGTCGATGACGGCAAGCCCGCGCGGACCATCCTGCAACGTCCCGATCTTGTCCTGGCGCCGCAATGGTCTGCGGATGGCAAGCAGATTGCGGTGGGCGTTGGCAGTTTTTCGTCCTTCCTGGATTTTGAAGTGGGCAGCAGGAAACCCGTCGATCCGGCCAATGGCGGCGCACAAGTGGCGGTGGTCAATGACGATGGCAGCGGATTCAAGCTGCTCACCTCCGGCCCCAACAATAACGGCTTTCCATCCTATGCGCCGGACGGCAAGAAAATCGTCTACCGCACGGCGGGTCCCGAAGGCGCCGGGTTGCGCATCCTCAACCTTCAGGACCATTCGATCGGGACGCTGACAAAGGAGTGGGACAATTTCCCGCTTTGGTCGCCGCGCGGCGATGTCATCGCCTTTATCAGGCGAAACGGCGGCGGCGACTTTCAGATTTTCACCATCCATCCCGACGGAACGGGATTGAAACAGTTGAGCCATACACACGGCAATGACGCGCATCTGGCCTGGTCGCCGGATGGCCAGCACCTGCTGTTCACCAGCTCGCGCATGGGTTTCAAGGATGAAGCGCTCTATACCGGCGCGCCGCAGCCTTATGGCGAGATCTTCGTGATGCGGGCCGACGGCAGCGGGGTCGAGCAGTTGACGGACGACCAATGGGAAGAAGGAGGTCCGTCCTGGCTGCCGCCTTTGCAAAAGGCGGCATCAGCATCTTCCAACCGGTGAGGTTTGGCGATGACTGAAGATGTCCAGGACATGTGCGCTTGCATGCGCCGGCAGGCTGCCACCCGACACCTGGCCGATCACAAATTGCCGGAAGAATTCCACTATCTCGCTACATTGCCCAAGAACCCGGTGGGAAGGTCCAGCGCCATTGACGGCGCCGGCTCTAATCCGGCCGCAGCGCGCGGGTGAGGAAGGCGGTGAGGTTTTTCACCAGCGCGTCCCGCGACCGCCCCGAACGATGGCACTCGCGGCTCGCCTGGTGCAGGGCTCCCGCGATCGCCTGGCCGATGATGTCGGCATCATAGCCATTGGAGGCGCCCACGGCCTCGCGCAGCAACTCGGCCCAATCCATGCCCCATAGCATCAGCAGGGGCAGCGCCTCGACGCCTTCCGCATCGATCACCCGCCCATCCGTGGTGGCCGCACGCAGCACGCCGGGATGGTTGTCGGCATATTCGTAGATCGCGCTCAGTGTCGCGGCAATTCGCTGTTCCACGGCGGCACCCGGCAACAGACGCGCACGCACCTGCGCGTCGAGTTCCAGTCGCGCATCCTCGACAAAGGCGAGAAAGCAGGCCCGCTTGTCGGGATAGTACAAGTAAAAGGTGCCGTGCCCCAGCCCCGCTTCGCGCGCAATGTCCTGCGGACGTGTCGCATCATAACCGCGCTCGACAAACAGTTTGCGCGCAGCCTGCCTCAGACGCGTAAGACTCTCCGGCTTACGGCGGCCATTGTGCTCGCCTTCGATAATGACAACCTGCCCCAACATGACGCGCCCCGTATGTTGGGACTTTCCGCGCGCTGGAGAAGACTGTCAACGTCCGGCATGCGCCAAATGTATACAACCGCTGGCTAAATTCGAAACACCGCGTTCCGCCATCCGGCATAGAGACGATCGCGCTCATTCTTCTTCATCGCGGGCGTGAAACGGCGATCCAGCGCCCAGCGCGCAGCAATATCTTTTTCGTTGCTGAAAATTTCAGCACCCAATCCCGCGAGATAGGCGACGCCCAAGGCGGTGGTTTCCGTGACACGCGGCCGCTCGACGCTGAGGCCCGTGAGATCGGCCAGACGCTGGCAGAACCAATCGTTGGCCACCATGCCGCCATCGACCTTCAACGATTTGAGCCGGGCAAGGCCCGCCGACTTCATATCGCGCCGCATGGCTTCCAACAGGTCGCGGGTTTGATAACAGACCGAATCCAGTGCGGCGCGCACGATCTCGCAACGTCCTGCGTCGCGCGTCAGGCCAAAGATCGCGCCACGGGCTTCCGGCCGCCAATAGGGAGCGCCCAATCCCGTGAAGGCCGGAACAATATAGAGGCCGTCCGCGGTTTTGGCGCGTTTGGCCAAAGCTTCGCTCTCGGCGGCCGTTGCCAGAATCCCCAATTCGTCGCGCAGCCACTGCACGACGGCACCGGCGACAAAGATGCTGCCTTCGATGGCATACTGCTTCTGCGCCAGCGCCGTACCCAACAGGCGGTTGATAGACCGCGGCACTCGTGTCCCCGTGTTCACCAGGGCGAAACACCCCGTTCCATAGGTGGACTTCACATCGCCGGGCGAAAAACAGCCCTGACCGAAGCTGGCGGCCTGCTGGTCGCCGGCAACCCCCAGGATCGGAATCGCTGCGCCCAGCAACAGGGGATCGGTGGTACCGTAATCGCCGCGGCTCTCGCGGACCTCGGGCAACACCGCGCGCGGCACGCCGAACAGTTTCAGCAGGCTGTCGTCCCACGTCCTGGTTTTGAGGTTGAACAGCAGGGTCCGCGATGCATTGGTGACATCGGTGGCGTGCACCTGTCCGCGGGTAAGGTTCCAGATCAGCCAACTGTCGATGGTGCCGAAGGCGATATCCTTGAATTGGTCGCTCCGGCTTGCGCCGACGTTCCTGCCCTTCAGCCGCTTCACATTCTTGAGCAGCCATTCCAGTTTGGTGGCCGAGAAATAGGGGTCCAGCAGCAATCCCGTCTTGCGGGCGATCTGTTTCTCCAGCCCTCGTTTCTTCAGCTGCGCGCAGCGCCGCGCGCCGCGCCGGTCCTGCCAGACGATGGCATTGTAGAGCGGCTCGCCGGACTTGCGGTCCCACAGCAGCGACGTCTCGCGCTGGTTGGTGATGCCGATGGCGGCGACGGTGCTGATCTGCTCGTCCTTGAGCACCGCCTGGCAGCAATCCAGCACCGCCT
>DATBCP010000018.1:0-5893 GCA_036270435.1 Rhizomicrobium sp.
CCATCATCAACAGCAGCGGCGCCAGGAACACGGGCGACAGCTTGCCGCTCATCAGGCTTTCGCCCTGGTGCAGGGTGTTCCACCACTCCACCGAGAATTTGATGATGGGAATATTGACCGCGCCCACCAGCGCCAGGATCGCGCTTGCGCGCGCCGCGCGTGTTTCATCCTCCATGGCGTTCCACAGCGCCATATAGCCGAGATAGATAAAGAGCAGCAGCAGGAAGCTGGTCAGCCGCGCGTCCCACACCCAATAGGTGCCCCACATCGGTTTGCCCCATAGCGAACCGGTGATCAGCCCAAGCAGCGTGAACAGCGCGCCCAAGGGGGCCGCGGCACGGGCGGCAATGTCCGACAGAGGATGGCGCCAGACCAGTGACAAAAGAGAGCAAACCGCGACGGCGCCATAGACCGTCATCGCCATGGTGGCGGCGGGGACATGGATGAACAGGATCAGGACGCTGCGGCCTTGCTGGTAATCCGGCGGCGCGCTGAAGCCGAGAAAAAGCGCCGCCGCCAGGCACAGCGCGGCGCCAACCGCGGTAAAGGGCAGAACCCTTCCCGACAGGCGCATGAATTCATGCGGATTGGCATAGCGGAACAGAAACTGCATCTAACCACCAAGGTTGAGGCGGACGCTGGCGGCCGCCGCGAAGGGACTTAGCAGCACGGCGGCAAAGGCAAAAGCCGCCAGCAAGCCCAGCGCATTCTGGGGCGCCAACTGGTCCAGGGCGAGAGAGACCGCGCCGGCCCCAAAGATCACCACCGGCGACAGCAAGGGCAGGATGATCAAGGGCAGGATCAGTCCGCCCCGCTTCAAGGACAAAGTCAGGCTGGCGCCGATCGCGCCCACGGCGCTGACCGCCGGGGTTCCCACCAGCAGCGAGACAAACAGGATCAGGGTCGCCGATCCGGGCAGGTTGAACAGCAGCGCCAGGAGCGGCGACAGAAGGGTGAGGGGCAGGCCGGTGGACAGCCAATGGGCACAGATCTTGGCCAGCGCCGTCAGTTCCAGCGGCAACGGTGACAAGGCGATCACATCCAGGCTGCCGTCTTCGAAATCGCCCTGGAACAGCCGGTCCAGGGAAAGAAGCGCCGCCAGCACCGCCGCCACCCACAGGATACCGCCGGCAACCCGTGCCAACAGATGCAGGTCGGCCCCCACACCCAAGGGCACCAGGGTCGCGACCAGGGCAAAGAAGGACAAGGCCAGCGCAGCGCTGCCGCCGCTGCGAGCGGCGAGCCGGATATCGCGCATCAGGAGCGTGCCAAAGGAACCTAAAAAAGCGGGGCTCACAATTTGAGGCTTTCGTTGCCAAGGCCCAGGGGATCATGGGTTGCCGCGATGATGATGCCGCCCGCGCCGCAATGCTGGGCCATGAGTTGACCCACCAGCCCCTGGCCGGCCGTATCCAGCGCCGCAAAGGGTTCGTCCAACAGCCAGAGCGGACGCGCGCCGGCCAACAGCCGTGCCAGCGCCAGCCTGCGCCTTTGCCCGGCGCTGAGATAGCGGCAGGGCAGGTCGCGTTGACGCGTCAAACCCACCTGTTCGAGCAAGGCCTCATCCGCGGGCTTGCCGTAAAGCTGCGCATAGAAACGCAGTTGTTCGATCACGGTCAGCTGCGGCTTGAGCCCGTCCTGGTGCCCCAGCCAGCCGATGGCCTTGCCGCGCTCCTCGCTATCGTCGCTTTCGCCTTGCGCCAATGTGACGACCAGGCGGCCGGCCGCCGGCGCCAGGAAGCCGGCAATCACCCTGAGCAGCGACGTCTTGCCCGCGCCATTGGCGCCTTCCACCGCCAAGGCCTGGCCGGCCGTGACGCGAAAGCTCACGCCTTCGAACACCCGCTTGTCGCCGCGCACGCAGACGAGATTCTCGGCGGTGAGAGAGGAGATCATTCCAGGTTTCTACCGGTTGATGTTGAGCTTGTCGAAGGCCAGCCTACCGGATGCCGTCGCCTAGGTCATAGAGATACAACGTAACAGCGAACGGCAGCGACTGCGCCCAAATGACAGCATCTCCCAGGCTGATCTCAACTCTCTGATCGAAAGGAAATGAGCCTTCGCCCGGTTCATCGGCTTGATCCGAATCCGGACAAGAATTGTCGTGCGACACTGGCTCAACAATGGCCGTAATGGTTTTCCAGCGATATGCACGCGCTCGGCTATCGATGATATTCCAAATCATGGCAATCCGCCTGCTCCGCCCTCGGCGCGAGGAATTTTGCGGCGTGGGCAGGAGCGTCGCGCGGAGCGTACGAATAGTACGTGAGCACGCGCGACGAACCCACGACGCAAAAGGCCCGCGCCCCTGTCAATACATATGCTGGCCACCATTGATAGAGAGGGTACTGCCAGTGATGAATCCCCCTTCGTCGGCCACCAAAAAGAGCACACCGCGCGCGATCTCGGACGCTTGCCCCAACCGGCCGACGGGAATACGCGCCACGATCTTGCTCAACACATCGGCCGGCACCGCCGCCACCATGTCGGTGTCGATATAGCCGGGCGCGATGGCATTGACGGTGATGCCGGAACGCGCGCCTTCCTGGGCCAGCGCCTTGGTGAAGCCATGGATGCCCGACTTGGCGGCGGCATAATTGACCTGGCCATACTGGCCGGCCTGGCCGTTGATGGAGCCGATATTGACCACGCGGCCGAACTTGCGCTCGACCATGCCGTCCCAGGCCGCCTTGCACATATTGTAGCAGCCGCCCAGGTTGGTATCGACGACATCATCCCAGGCCTGGCGGTTCATCTTCTTCATGGTGGCGTCGCGGGTGATGCCGGCATTGTTGACGATCACCTCGACGGAGCCGAGTTCACTCTCGACCTTCTTCACGCCGGCGACGCAATCATCGAAAGACGCAACATCCCATTTGTACGCCTTGACGCCGGTACGGTCGCTGAACGCCTTGGCGCGCTCGTCATTGCCCGCGTAATTCGCCGCCACCGTGTAGCCGGCATTCTTCAACGCCACCGAAATCGCTTCGCCGATGCCGCGCGTACCGCCCGTCACCACCGCCACCCTAGCCATGCTTGATCCTTTGCTTTGTGTTGGACGAAGCAATTAGGCCGCATTTCTGGCGGTGGTTTCAACCACAACGATTGCTGCGCTGCATTCCTGCCTCCCCATCATGGGGAGGCATTACCGATCAGCGCTCAACCGTCAGAGCGATTCCCATCCCGCCACCGATGCAGAGCGTCGCAAGTCCCTTCTTGGCGTCGCGGCGTCCCATTTCGAACAACAATGTGGTGAGGATGCGCGCGCCTGACGCCCCGATGGGATGGCCGATGGCGATGGCGCCGCCGTTGACATTCACCCTGGCCGGGTCCCAGCCCATGTCCTTGTTGACGGCGCAGGCCTGGGCGGCGAAGGCCTCATTGGCTTCCACCAGGTCCAGGTCGGCGGCCTTCCAGCCTGCCCTTTGCAGCGCCGCGCGAGACGCCGGGATCGGACCCGAGCCCATCACCTTGGGATCGACGCCGGCCTGGGCCCAGCTGGCGATGCGCGCCATCGGGGTAAGGCCGCGCGCGCTCGCCTCCTTGGCGCTCATCACCACCAAGGCGGCGGCGCCGTCATTGATGCCCGAGGCATTGCCCGCGGTCACCGTACCGGCCTTGTCGAAAGCCGGACGCAATCCAGCAACCGCCTCATAGGTGGCGCCGTCGCGGATATATTCGTCGGTATCGACCACTGTGTCGCCTTTCTTGCCTTTCAGGGTGACGGCGACGATCTCATCCTTGAAGCGTCCGGCTTTCTTGGCCGCTTCCGCCTTGTTCTGCGAGGCGACCGCGAAACGATCCTGATCCTCGCGGGTGATCTGCCATTCCTTGGCGACATTCTCCGCCGTCACACCCATGTGATAGCCGTTGAAGGCATCCCACAGTCCATCGCGGATCATGGTGTCGATGAAACTGAGATCGCCCATTTTCTGACCCGCGCGCAAATAAGCGGCATGGGTCGACAGGCTCATGGATTCCTGTCCGCCGGCGACCACGATTTGGCTGTCGCCCTGGCGGATCGCTTGGGCGCCCAGCGCCACGGTGCGCAGGCCCGAGCCGCAGACCATGTTGATGCCCCAAGCCGGGGTGCCGACGGGGATGCCCGCGGCAATGGAAGCCTGGCGGGCAGGATTCTGTCCCTGCGCGGCCGTCAGCACCTGGCCCAGGATGACTTCGCTGACATTCTCCGGTGCGAGCTTGGCGCGCTCCAGCGCGCCCCTTATCGCGACTTCGCCCAGCTTATGGGCCGGGAGCGTGGCAAAGGCGCCGCTAAAAGCACCCACGGGGGTGCGGGCAGCCGAAACAATGACGACATCTTCCATGAGGACCTTCCGTTGACGGAGTTTTGCTTATCGCGGAGCGCAAAATGCCGCGAACGCGGCCATTGGTAAATGGCACACGAAATATCATTCTTGATCAATTGCTTATAGGAAAAATGACAATCTGTCCGGTATTGCGCATGCTAAATGATGCTGGACTCCCGCACTGCGGGGTGGTGTCTTACACACCGTCAATGGTTGCGCCCGAAGGGCGCCGGCGCCTTCGGGGAGGCGCTGCATGCAGCAGCCGGGGAACAAAGTAAGTGTCAGAAAATAAAGCCAAAACCGAAGGTCCGGTGATCATCAAGAAATATGCCAACCGCCGGCTCTACAACACCCAGACCTCTTCCTATGTCACCTTGGATCACCTTGCCGCGATGGTGAAGGATGGTACCGAATTCGAGGTGCAGGACGCACGCACGGGCGAGGACATCACCCGTTCGGTGCTGACCCAGATCATCTTCGAAGAGGAAGCCAAGGGCCAATCGCTCCTGCCGATCAAGTTCCTGCGCCAGCTGATCCGCTTCTATGGCGACAGCTTGCAGGCCTTTGTGCCCGGCTATCTGGACATGAGCATGGAAGGTTTCACCAAGAACCAGGGTGCCATGCGCGACCGCATCGCCGAAGCCCTGGGCGGCGGCAACAAGATGGTCGAAGACCTCACCCGCCAGAACCTGCAGATGTTCGAGAATGCCATGGCCATGTTCACGCCCTTCGGCGCCGCCAAGGGTGGCGAAGCGGCCGGCAAATCCTCGGCCAAGCCATCCGAGGACATTTCCGAACTCAAAGAAGAAATGGAAGCGATGCGCAAACAACTGGCCGAGCTCAGCCAGCGCAAGTGAGCGTTTTCTTCCGGGGGATTTTCGTCGCACTTGCCGCCGCCAGCGCGATGGGCTGCGTTGCACCCATGACCACGCGCGAAGCGCAAGACATTGCGCATGAGCGGCTGGTCAAATACTGCAAGAATCGCTGCGGCGCGCTGACCTTGGCGCACACCCAACAGGTCAAGAACCGCTTGCTGGTGGACTTTGAGGCGCCGCGCCAGAAATTCACCGTGACGGTTGAAGATGATGGGAACAGCAAGGTTACTGTCTGGGACAAGTGACATGGCGCCAAAGCGCGATGTCATCCCGTGAGCGACCAGCGCGCAAAGCGCGCGAGCATGTCCAGTGGACATGCGAGAGGGAGCGAACGCCGCGAGCTTAGGCGAGCGGCTGGGCGAGGCGCGCCCAGCGCCGAGGGAAGGGGATCCAGTTTCTAAAAAACTGTCATCCCCGCGAAAGCGGGGATCCAACTTTCTTTGTTCCGCGAAGCTTGCCGAAGTTGGATTCCCGCTTACGCGGGAATGACAATATGGGATGGAATTAAACTAATCCCACTTCGGGTTGATCTCCGGCTCGCCGAAATAAAAGCCCTGGAAATAGTCGACACCGAAGCTCTGCAGCAGGGCGGCGTCCTCGTCCGAACCCACCCACTCCGCCACGGTCTTGATGTCGAAGCTTCTGGCCAAACCGACCAGCGTGCGCACAAAGACCTGGTTTTCCGGCGAGCGGCTGAGATCCTTCACATAG
>DATBCP010000019.1:0-7453 GCA_036270435.1 Rhizomicrobium sp.
CGCGCCTCCTTGGCTGTCAGCGCATCGGAAGCGATCTGACTGACCGCCCAGCCGCCGATCCCATAGCCGACAAGCAAGAACAGGGTACCGATCAACAGCCCCAGCAACAGCGCCTGCTCGAACACCAGCTGGGCATCGGCCTGGTCCTTGCGGCCCACCGCATGGCTGATCAGCGACAGCGATCCCACCCCGACCAGCTGGGCAATCGACATGGTGATGTACATGGCGCTTCCGGCGGAAGCGACACCCGCCACCGCCTGCTTGCCCAGCCGCGACACGAAATACAGATCGATCAGCATGTAGAGCGTGTTCACGATCAGCCCGGCGCCGATGAACACCGCCATGCCGACAAGATGGCGCCAGATCGCGCCTTGAGTCAGGTCTCGCATCGCTTTCCGGCCCTCCGCTTACGCTCCGGGCGTTCGCCGGGCAATCGCCTGTCGGCGATTGCTATTTCCGGCTCACCGTTCAAAACGATCCACCGGATCGTTTTGTCTGCCGCCGCTGTCGCGGCCGCAGACCACGCCTCACCCCTTTTTAAAAAGGCGCGCATACCGCGCCGATGCGACCGCGACCGTCAAGACTGGTTTTGCGGTGAAGTTTATGGCATCATCTCAACAACGGTCGCACAGGCCGCTTGCGAACTCCCCAAATCCACCGTCGCTACAAAAGTCGCCACAAAGGCCACCGCAAAACGCGCGGCCCAATCGTCGCACGACGGCGTGAGTTCGGGGCACGCAAAGCCTAGGCACTGACCATCAATCCTGCCCCAAAAGGCCGCTCCAATTGCCGCTTTTTCTGTTCGGCGATCTCGCCCGGCTTCTATTTTTGTTCCGGAAGTTCCCGTAAGTTCCTGTCAACAAAGCGAAAATTGGCATTGACCAACAAGTGTTAACTTACGTAGACCAGCCTCGTTAACTTCGGTGAATATCCGCGGTTTGGGGCTTTAGCGATTTGGATGGCATCGGGAATAGTTTGGGCTTCCTTTTCAGGCGGGTTGCACAGGGCGCCCGCTGGAAGCGCGCCGCCTGGATGGTCCCCGTCCTGATCGCGCTGATGCTGGCGGCAGCGGCTGAGCGCCATGGCCGGGCCCTGAGCAATGGCAGCCTCAGGATGCTGATCGCGGCGTTGAAGGACCCTCTCACGCTTTTTTCGGAACGCTCTCCCGGCAAGCGCGGCGCAGGCCGTCTGATTCCGATCAAGGGAAAGGCCGGACCGACGGAACGGGTGCTTTCCGAAGTGCGGGACCGTCCATCTCCCGCTTTGGAGGTCCCGCCCGTGGTTCTGGATATGCCACCCGTCGTGGATATCCCCGCCGGAGACCTAGTCCCACCTGCGGGAATAGTCACAGACCAGGTGGGCCTGCCGCCTTTCGTGCCAGCCGCTCCCTTCAGTCTCGCCAACATCGTGCCTGGGGAGCTAGCTGTGCCATCGGGCCCATCCGGTATCGGCTTCATTCCCGGTGAAACGCCAATACCGCCTGGCACACCGAACGGACCACCCGGGACGCCGCCGGTTGTTATCACAACTCCGCCAGGCGGCCCCCTCACACCTGGCACGCCGCCCGGTGGGCCGACGACGCCGGGTGGACCCACGCCCCCCGGCGCACCTACGCCGCCCGGCACCGTCGTTCTTCCCGAACCCGCGCCATGGACGATGATGCTGCTGGGGGTGGTCGCCATGGCCATGCGCCGGCGCAGCACAAATTGTCGAAGCAGAATGAGCGTGCGTTGATCACAAGAAGAATCCTGTCCGGCCTTGCGCGATGTCTGATGGTTGCCGCCGCGGCATCGCTGGGACCCCAAGCTGCAATCGCGGCCACCCCATCGGCATCCCGCGTCTGGTATTCGGCGGGTGACTATCCCCAACTCTCCCTGCCCGACGGACGGCGCGAAACCATTCACAGCATGCTCGACGTCGCCAAGCCGATGAAGTTTGGTGATTTTGTCTGGGACGAAAATCATGTTCCCAAGGGCCAAGTCTGGGTTCGCATCGACCTGCCGCGGCAGATCCTGTCGATCTTCCGTGCCGGCAACGAGATCGGCACGGCCGTCATTCTTTACGGCACCGATGGCAAACCGTCTCCCACCGGACGCTTCGCCATATTGGAGAAGAAGGCGGATTATTATTCCCACAGCTATCATGCGCCGATGCCCTACATGCTTCGGCTGACCAATGATGGCGTGGCGATCCATGGCAGCACCGTGCGCCAAGGACATGCCACCCATGGCTGTATCGGCGTTCCGCTCGACTTCGCGCGCCTGCTTTTCGCCGCGGCGCGCAAAGGCGATACCGTTGTCATCATTCCGGCGGAAACCGGGCCGCACTAGATGATACGGATTTTTACGGATCTTCTTTCGCCTCCATTAACCACGCCCATCCACCTGATCTAAACCCGGAAACCGGAAAACTCCTGCCGAGATGCAGGAGCTTTCCGTCCCATGACGCCGAACCGCTGGAGACCGCAGGTCTTGGCGTGCGCGATACTTCTTGTCTCGCCGCTTTTCGGATGCGCCATGAATCCGCAATCGCTTTCCGGCCGGGTCGCTGCGATTGCTTCGCCCCAGCGGGCGCTGTGGGCCGACTATCAGCGCATTCTGGACCAGCGATTGTCGGTGCAACAGGCCCTTGATCTTCCGGCGCAGCCGCCAGCGAAGCGCTTGGCATCCCATCTGCAGGCAGGCGATACGCAAGTTTCGGATCAAACGGACGAACAATTCTTCGACCAGCGTATTCTTGCGGTACACAACCGGGAGCGCCGGGGACTTGGGCTTGTGCCGCTGCGCTGGAATCCCTTGCTGGCCCGATCGGCGCAGCGCTGGGCCGATTACCTGGCCTCGACCGGTCGGTTCGAGCACGCTCCGGATAGCCGTTTCGCTCCCGAAGGCGAAAATCTTTGGGCGGGCAGCAAAGGCTATTTCACGCCGGAAGCCATGGTGGATGCCTGGATCCGGGAGAAGAAATATTTCCGGCCCGGCACCTTCCCCGACAACAGCACCACCGGCCGGGTGCAGGATGTCGGCCACTATACGCAAGTGGTCTGGCGCGCCACCACACAAGTGGGTTGCGCGGAAGCCAGAAGCCATAGCGAGGACATCCTGGTTTGCCGCTATGCCGAAGCCGGCAATTATCGGGGTGAAGTACCGTTTTAGACACGTTTACGGGTGCATCTCTCCTAAAAAATTTTGTCATGCCCGCGTAAGCGGGCATCCAGCTTCATTTCCAAGCTATTCCACTAAAAGTTGGATCCCCGCTTTCGCGGGAATGACAATCTTGGAAATGGAAAAGGCAGCGCTTAATCCAACGTTCTTCTAAACCTCAACAGCGCAATCGTTCCTGCCACAAGCGTGAACAATCCCAGCGGCCAAAGCTCGCCCACGATATTGGCGAAGGTATTGCCTTTGAGCAGGATGCCGCGCGCGATGCGCAGGAAATGGGTGGCGGGCAACACCTCGCCAATGCCTTGTGCCCATCCCGGCATGCCGGCGAAGGGAAAGGCGAAGCCCGACAGCAGGATCGCGGGCAGCAGGAAGAACACCGTCATCTGCATCGCCTGCAGCTGGCTCTGGGCGATGGTGGAAAAGGTATAGCCCACCGACAGGTTGGCGATGATGAACAGGGTCAATGCGCCGCCCAGCAACACAAGCGAGCCGATCACCGGCACGCCAAAGACATATTTGGCCAGGCTCAACACGATGGTGCTCTGTACCAACCCCACCACCACATAGGGCGCGATCTTGCCCACCATGATCTCCAGCGGCGTGGCGGGCATGGCCAACAGGTTTTCATAGGTCCCCCGCTCGCGTTCCCGCGTCAAGGCCATGCAGGTCATCAGCACCAAGGTCATGGTGAGGATGATGGCGAGCAGCCCCGGCACGATGGAATATTGGGTGTTGGATTCCGGATTGTAGAGCAGATGCACCACCGGATTGAACGGCGGCGGCCCCTGCGCCCGTGTCGCCAGCGGTCCCACCAGGTCGTCGCGCAGTGCTGTCATCGCCAGCGCATTGAAGGCCTGGATGGCATAACCGCTGGAGGCGGGATCGGTGGCATCGACTTCGATCAACAGATCCGGCTGCGCCCCGCGCACCAGGTCGCGGGAAAAATTCTCCGGCACCTCCACCACGAACAGCACCTTGCCGTCCTGCAGCAGCTTGCGGGCCTCGGCCGGCGAACGCGTTTCGGCGATCAGTTCGAAATAGCTGGAATTTTTCATCGCCGCGACGATGGACCGGGAAAAGATGCCCGGATCGGCGATGGAAACCGCGCTGGGCAGCGCCTTGGGATTGAAGTTGATGGCAAAGCCGAACAGGGTGAGCTGCATCAGCGGCACCCCGATGATCATGGCCAGGGTCAGCCGGTCGCGGCGGATCTGCAGTACTTCCTTGACCAGGATCGCCCAAATGCGGGTGAAGGAGAATCTCATCCCGCTTTCTCCTGTAGCTGGATGAAGACGTCTTCCAGGCTGGGGGCTTCCTCATGCACATCGATGCCGGGCCGGCCCTTATAGGGCTCAACCGCCCTGGTCAGTGCGGCGCGGTCGCGCCCGCTGACGTGCAGCGCCGCGCCGAAGAAACCGACATAATCCACCCCCGGCTTGTCGGCGATCTCGCCTTGCAATTGGCGCACATCCTTGCCTTCCAGAACGAAGGTGTTGAGCCGCGAGCGTTCGATCACGTCTTGCACGGTGCCGGTCGCCACCAGCTTGCCGTTGAGGATATAGACAATGCGGTCGCAGCGTTCGGCTTCATCCATGTAATGGGTGGAGACAAGCACCGTCAGGCCCTGGTCGCTGAGCGCATGAATCTGTTCCCAGAAATCCCGCCGCGCCTTGGGATCGACGCCGGCGGTGGGCTCGTCCAGCAGCAACAATTGCGGATCGTGCAAGAGACAGGCGGCCAGTGCCATGCGCTGTTTCCAGCCGCCGGAGAGATGCGCCGCCAATTGATGCTGGCGTTCGGCCAGGCCCAGCTGTTCCAGGCTGCGATCCACCCGCGTCCGGCCGTCCTTCAATTCATAGAGCCGCGCCACGAATTCCAGATTTTCGCGGATGGACAGGTCCTCCCAGAAGCTGAATCGCTGGGTCATATAGCCAACCTGCCGCTTGATCTCTTCGGCCTGGGTGCGGATATCCAACCCCAGACAGGTGCCATTGCCGTCATCCGCCGTCAGCAAGCCGCACAACATGCGAATGGTGGTGGTCTTGCCCGATCCGTTGGGGCCCAGGAATCCCCAGACCTGGCCTTTGGGCACCGCGATGTCGATATGATCCACCGCCACCTTGTCGCCAAAACGCTTGGTCAGGCCTTTCACATCGATCGCGAATTCTTTTCCATTCGAGGCGTCGCTCATAGCGGCCTCACCTCCACCGGCTGGCCGGGATGCACCGGCAGCCCGCCGGGCAGCCGCGCCTCCGCCTTGAACACCAGCTTTTCGCGATTGCCCACGCTGAAGATGACAGGCTGGGTGAATTCCTCCCGCGAGGCAATGAAGGTCACGGACGCCTCCATCGGCCTGCAGCCATCGCAAGTGACGCGCACCTTGCCGCCCAGGTGAATGCGCGCAAACTCCGTTTCCGGCACGAAGAAGCGTACAAAGACATTCCCGGGCGGCAGGATGGACACAACCGGGGTCGAGGCCGGCGCATATTCGCCTTCGCGGAAATAGATGTCCTGCACGGGGCCTTCGGTCTGGGCGATCACCTGGCGCTGGGTCAGGTTGTAGGATGCACCCGTGAGCGCCGCTTCCATCTGTGAAATCTGTCCCTGCAATTCATGGATGCGCGCTTCGGACTGGCGGTAATTCGATAGCGCCTGGTCGCGCACGGTCGGCGTGCCGGCATGATCGCGCGCCAACTGGTCCTGGCGGTCGAGCGTGGTCTTGGCATACGCCAGGTTGGCATTCTCCTGCCTGAGGCTGGCGCGGGCCTGGGCCAGTTGGGCTTGTGCCTGGTCGGTGCTGGATTGTTCGCGGGTCGAATCCAGCACGAACAACAGATCGCCGCGATGCACGACGGTGCCGCGTTCGACCTTCATCTGCGTCACCCAGCCGGCTTGCGGCGCGCTGATATAGGCGAAATCGCCCTCGCCATAGCCCAGCCAGGGCTGCTCCTTGGGCCCGCGGTCGCAGCCGGCGACAAACACAAGACACAAAAGGGCGAGTTTCCTCATGGCGCTTCCAAGCCTTTCAGCAACGTCTGGAGATGGGCATCGATCAGCCCCTGATAGTCGTACGGTTCCGCATCAAAGCGGGCGAAGGTGGTGCGCCACAGCACGATGATCAGGATCGGCGCCACGCACAGCCGCGCCGCATGCTGAAGTTCGATCTTCTTGAATTCGCCGCGTTCGACGCCGCGCTGAATGATTGCGCTCATCAGCCCGATGCCGCGCTCGATGATTTCGCGCCGCCAGAATTCCGCAAGCTCGGGAAAATTCGCCGCCTCCGCCAGGACCAGGCGGGGCAGCACCACCCGGTCGCTGGTCATGGCAAAGCGGCCCATGGTGGAGAGCACGAAACGCAACAGCTCGGCGCTGCTGCCGGCGAATTGGACCAGCTGCGCTTTGATCTGGTCGATCTGCGCGCCGATCGATTGGCGCGCCAGCGCTTCGAACAGCGCCTGCTTGCTGTCGAAATAGAGATAGATGGTGCCCTTGGTGATGCCGGCCTTGGCGGCAATGTCATCCAGGCGGGTGGCGGCAAAGCCTTTTTCCGCAAACACCGCCAGCGCGGCGTCCAGTATCTCTGGAGGCCGGGCGTCCTTGCGGCGCTGCCAGCGTCTGGCCATTCCCAAATAACTAACCCATTGGTCAGTAAGTTCCAAGCCGCATACATACCATTGAAATCATTTGGTAATTTTCTGAGAGAAAGATTGCGCCTTCAGGGGACCCGGCCAGCGGAACCCTCCAGACATGCTATGGATCAGGCAAACGCCGCACAGCGCCATGACAAAGAGGGAGGATGTCCATGAAATCTGTTGTGAAGAATTTGGCTCTGCTGTCAGCGGGCTTGCTGGTTAGCGCCGCTGCCGCGAATGCTCAACTCGCCTCCAAGATCACCCATTACGACCTGGGCAAGACCCAGACCATCAAGGCGGTGCATGATGGCGCGGGCAGCATGAATTTCGGCCCGCTGATGAATGACAAGACCTTGTCGACCAATTTCATCTTCCTGCACCGCGGCGTGCTGCACGCTCATGGCGGCATCGGCCAGCACTTTCACAATCACTGCGAAGAGATGTTCGTGATCTTCGACGGCGAGGCCGAATTCACCATCAATGGCCGTACCTCGCTCCTGAAAGGCACGGTGGGCGCGCCCGACCGCATGGGCTCATCCCATGCCATTTACAATCCGACCGACCATGACGTGGAATGGATGAACATCAATGTGGGCACCTCCAAAGTCTATGATGCGTTCAACCTGGGCGACGACCGGGTGGGCGCGCCCAAGGACAAGA
>DATBCP010000020.1:0-4740 GCA_036270435.1 Rhizomicrobium sp.
CAACGTGACTAGCGCGAGGAATTTTGGCACCTGAGCAGGAGCGAGGAGCGATGTGGGCAGATAAGCCCATGAGCGACGAGCGACGAACTCAGGAGCCAAAATAACCGCGCTAGCGGTCCATGTCATGGCGGGAGGAGTAGAACACCAGTGCCATGAGACCAGCGCCGAGCGCGATGGTTACAACAATTCCTAAGACCAGGAACAGCCAGCCCCAACCGCTCATATGCACGCCGGCCATGGAGGTCCAGACCTTCATCGCATACCAGAGCGAAACGAAGAAAAAGCCCAGCAGGACCGCCAGAGCGATCCATCCGGCGGCGGAAAGCCGCGTATTTGGGTCCTTTTCGGGCAGGTTCATCTTGGCCCTCTAATCTAGTCGCATTTCCCCTGCAAAAAAGCCCCAATCGGCGTAAAGATTCGCAGGCGAACGATTCGTTGCTTTCGCTCCAGGAAGGGGCCTACAAGGGAATTCGCGATATGGACCGCAAGAAATTCATCACCGGTTTGATGGCATTGGGGACGCTGCCGGCCGCGACCGGTTCGCTGCTGAGCATCCTGCCGGCCAGCGCCGCGGACGCGCCGCCGGCCAATGACAGTGCCCATGATCTCAAATACACCGCCAATGAAGTCACCCAGGCGGGCGCGGATTTCTTCGGCGTCACCACCGAGGCGATGGCCAAGGCGGTGCAGCATGTGTTCGGCGACCTGGGCGAGCCGGACGCCTATATCAAGGGCGATGAAGGCTCAGGCGCCTTTGTGGTGGGATTGCGCTATGGCTCGGGCTGGCTGGTCCGCAAGACCCGCGAACCCAAACAGGTCTATTGGAAAGGCCCCTCGATTGGTTTCGACGTCGGCGGCGACGCCTCCAAGGTTTTCACCCTGGCCTATAACTTGCGGGAAGACCGCCGGCTGTTTCAGCGTTTCCCCGGTGTCGAAGGCAGCTTCTATCTGGTGGCAGGCTTGGGGGTGAACTACCAACGCAGCGGCGGCGTGACCTTGGCGCCCATCCGCAATGGCGTGGGCCTGCGTGCCGGCGTCAACGCGCATTACCAGGTCTATAGCGATAGGCGGGACTGGTTTCCGCTCTAGCGCTTGTCTTTTGCCCGCCGGGTTCGTCGCTCGTCGCTCACGTACTTTTTGTACGCATCGCTCGGCGCTTCTGGCCAGAGGCCAAAATCCTGCGCGCTGTTAGGCCGTAGCCTCTTCGGCTTTGGTATCCGCCCCATGCCCACCGCCCACGGCGGGCAAGTAGAGCAGCAGCATCGCCGCGACATAGGTGGACGAGAACGTCCCCACCACGATGCCGAACAGGATGGCGATGCTGAAGTTCTGCAGCACCGGGCCGCCGAATAGAAGCGGTATCACCGACAGAGCCGTCGCCGCCGACACCAGGGTCGTGCGGGTGGCGATCTGGTTGGTCGACAGGTTGATCATGTCGACCAGCGACATGCGCTTGTATTTTCGCCGGTTCTCGCGCAAGCGGTCGAACACTACCACCGTGTCGTTGATCGAATAGCCTGCCAGCAGCAGCAGCGCCGCCACGGTGTAGATGTTGAAGTCGATCTGATAACCGATCCAACTGAGGAAGGAATAGAATCCGGCGGTAACGAAGACGTCATGGCCGGTGGCGATCAATGCGCCCACGCCATACTGCCATTCAAAACGCACCGCGACATAGATAGAGATCATTGCCACCGCCAGCAGCGTGGCGATGATGCCGTCATTCAGCAGCTCACTCGAGATTTTGGGCCCCACCACTTCGGTGCTGCGATACTGATAGGCCGGCCCCAGCCTGGCCTTGATCTCGCGCGCCACCGCCTGGTCGGCATCGTTCTGGTCGCCGCCCTTTTCCGCCGCCCGAGGCTGGACCCGGATCATCGCGCAGCTGTTGGCCGGGTGATCGCATTCCCCGCCGCTGAAATATTGCAGCTGCGATTCGGGAAAGCCCAGGCTGTTCACCTGGCTCCGCAGCTTGCCGATGTCGATCACCTGCGCCGATTTCACTTCCATCAGCACACCGCGGGTGAAGTCGATGCCAAGGCTGAAGCCGTGCAGCCAGATGGAAAGGAGGGAAATCACCACAAGCAACCCGTCCAGGCCGAAGGCCCAGAAGCGGTATTTGACGAAGTCGACATTGGTGGTCTCGGGGATGAACCGCAGCAGCGGCATGGTCTGACGCTTTCCAAAAAACCGGGCGAACCTACAGGGCGGCCCGCTCCCAAACAAGTCATTCCCACCCTGGCCCAAACGCCAGCTTCTGCTAGAGTTTCCTGATAAAAGCGAGAACCGCCCCGAAGGATTTTCATGACCAAGCCCCTGTTTTGTGCCGCATTCACAATGCTGGCGACGCCCCTGCAGAGCCTCGCGGCCTTGGCCCATACGCCCGCACCGGTGATCGACAATGAGCGCGTCACGGTGCGCGACATCCAGCTGGAACAGGGCAAGCCCGGGCCTGTGATCGAACATGCCGGCGACTATGTCGTGCTCTATGTCAAAGGCGGACATCTGCGTTCCGCCGACGGCAAGACTGCTGCCCGCGCCTCCGGCAGTGCCTCGTTCGGCCATGGCGGCACCACCAGCGACACCGCCACCGACGGCCCGGCCCATGAAGTGGTCCTGGACCTGAAAGACACACCCTCCAAAACCGTACCCAACACCACCGGCCTGCCGGCGGCCTTTCCGCGGCCGGGCTCCAAGAAAGTGTTCGAGAACGACAAGGTGCGGGTGTGGAACTATGCCTGGCAGCCGGGCAAGCCCACGCCCATGCACTTCCACAATACGGAAGTGGTGGTGGTCTATCTGGGCGACGGCGATATCGCCGCCACCACGCCCGACGGCAAAAAGACCGTCAACCACCACAGTCCCGGCGATATCGTCTTCAATGTCGCCAACCGCAGCCATGAAGAGGAGCTGGTCAAGGGCGAGCAATCCGGCATCATGATGGAATTGAAATAGTCGATAACCCCATAATCACAACAAGGGAGACGTTCATGATCAAGAAACTGCTTCTGGCGTCCGTCATCCTGGGCGCATCCGGGCCGGCTTTCGGCGCCGCCACCCTCGATCCCACCCATGCCATCGGGCTGACGCCCGATCAGATCCAGTGGAAGAAGGGCGAGGCCAGCGACACCGCCTGGCCGGTCGGAGATCCCAACACGCCCGGCCTCTGCCTGGAATTGATCAAATGGCATCCCAATCATTTCAGCCATCCGCATTATCACAGCCATGCCCGCTATGCGGTGGTGATCGACGGCACTTGGTGGGTATCCACCAGCAATGTCTATGACCCTGAACACAATACGGTGCCCTATCCCAAGGGCTCGGTGCTGACGGATCTGGTGAAGGGCGTGCATTATGACGGCGCCAAGCCGGAGACCGGCGACGGCACCGTGGCCATCTTCATGGATTGCCCGCTCGACGGCACGTCGGCCGAAGTCAAACCGTAACGGCCCCCTCCGGCCTTCGCCGCCTGTCAGGCGTTCGCCCGACCAGCTCACGCCCTCGGTCAGCTACGGCCACCTCCCCCATGCAAGCGCGCTAACGCGCGCGCGGGGGAGGCGTGCTGAGCTTGAACGTAATGGCGGCGGAAACGATCAGCGCCGCCGCCATCATCACATAGGACGCCCCAGGCGAACCGGTGATGGCATTCAGCCGCCCCACGCCATAGGCACCGACAAAGGAGCCGAGCGCGCCCATGCTGTTGATCAGGGCGATGGCGCCGCCTGCCACATTGCGCGGCAAAGCCTCGGCGAGATAGGCGAAATAGGGTCCATAAGGCGCGTACATCATCGCGCCCGCGATCACCAAGAGCACAAAGCTGGCCCAGAAATGCGTGGCGCCCAGCAGATAGGACCCGTAAAAGGCCGCGGCCGCCAGGGCCAGGCACGGCCAGACCAATGCCATGCGCCGCCGCGAAAAGTCCGACCAAGTGGCGATCGACACTTCCGCGATCACCGCCGCCAGGTAAGGAACCGCCGAAAGAAACCCCAATTCGACCATCCCCATGTCGCGTGTCTTGAGGATGGAAGGCAGCCAGATCACAAAACCATAGACGCCGATGCTCCAGAGGAAATATTGCGCCGACAGCGCGATCACCTTGGGGCTTTTGAAGGCGGCGGCATAGTTGCGCAACGGCGCAATGGCCTTTTGCTCTTCGGCCAGCTGGGCATCCAGCGCCTGCTGCTCGGGCTTGGAAAACCAGGCGGCGTCACGCGGATGGTCCGCCACCACCTGCCACCATACCAGCGCCCACACGACCGGCGGCAGGCCTTCGATGATGAACATCATGCGCCAGCCCAGGCCGGCCGCCAGATAACCCGATAGCAGCGACATCCACAGCATGGTGACGGGATTGCCCAAGACCAGAAAGGCATTGGCCCGGGCGCGTTCGGCCGATGTGTACCAGCGCGACTGCAGGATCAGCATGGCGGGCAGGACCGCGCTTTCCACCACGCCTAAGAAAAAGCGGTCGATGTAAAGCAAAGTGAGATTGGTGATGATGCCGGTGGCACTGGCCAGCAATCCCCAGCCGATCAGGCCGAAGAAGATCAGCCGTTTGGTGCTGTACTTCTGGGCATAGGCGGCGCCGGGGATCTGAAACAGGAAATAGCCCAGGAAAAACAGCGACCCCAGCAGCGAGTTCTCGGCCGCCGAAATATGGAGGTCGGCCGCCATGCCCGCGGCGGCGCCGAAGCTGAAATTGGCGCGATCCAGGTAGGACAGGCTGTAGCTGATGAAAAT
>DATBCP010000021.1:0-4073 GCA_036270435.1 Rhizomicrobium sp.
CGCGGAAATGGTCAGAATGGCGATGCCGCGGGTGACGAAAAACCAGGCCCCTGCCGATGCGCCAAGCCAGATCGTCCAGGCGCCCAATGCGCCGCCGGCCAGGGCGAGCGGCAGGCCGGCGAACAGGATGGCCGTGGTGAAGGCTGCCTGCCGGCGCAGCCGCTGCTTGAGCAGCGGCGCGATGGTTTGCACGTCCGGCCGTATGGCAGTCCAGGCCATTCCAAGTTCGTCCCAATAGGCATCTTGGGTCATCGTGTTTCTCCCAACTGATTGCGCAAGGATTGCCGGGCCCGCGACAACCTGATCGCCACGGCATTCGAGGTGATCCCCAGCACGCCGGCGATCTCCTGCGGTGTCAGCCCTTCCAAGGTCAAAAGCGCGACCGGCCTCAACGGCAAGGGCAGGGCGCGGACGGCCCTGATCAGTCTTGCTTGCTGATCCTGCCTGATCGCCTGCTGCTCCGGATCGGGTTCTGAGCTGGGCAGATTCTCCTGGACCTCCACCGCACGCGGAAGGCGGGCGTTGCGCCGGACATGGGAGATCGCGCTATAGGTGGCGATGCGCGCCACAAAGGTTCGCGGGGCCGCCTCTCCGCGAAAGCTCGGCAAAGCGCGCCACAGCGCCAGCCAGATATCCTGGACCAGCTCTTCGGCCAGGTTGCGGTCGGCTTCATAGCTGAGCGCTACGCGCCGGATCATGGGTCCGAACTCCCTTTCGATCTCTTCAAAGCCCGGCTGCGTCGCCATGAGCCCTCATCCCTACGCAACAGTCGCGCCGGGACGAAGAATCTTTCAACCGATGGGGCAAAAAAAACCGGCTCCAGCCAGGGGGACTGGAGCCGGCCGGTATTCTGCGTTTGATCAGAGGTTCGCGCGCAGACCGATAGTGAAGTAACGGCCCATGGGGCTTTGGATACTGTAGCCGCTGAGACCGGTCTGGGCGGTCGGATAGATCTGACCGATGGTCCCGTTGGGCACATACATGGGCAGGGCGTTAAGCGCGTTCTGCACCACGAAATAGGCGGCCATGTCGGTGCCGGCCATGGTGAAGTTGCGTGTGACGTTCAGGTCCACCTGGTTCCAGGAGTTCACATGCGGATTGACCCAGTTGTTGAGGCCGTTCGGCGCCTGGGGCGAACCGGCCGGCAGGACCGGACCGCCCGCCAGGCTGAAGCCCGACACCCACTCGTCCTGAATGCCCAGGGTCCAGTCGTCCAGGGCGTAGTTCAGGGACCATGTGATGCGGGTGCTGGAGTCGGTCGAACGGGTGAAAGGCTGGCCCGGGATTAGCACCTGCTTGTTGATGACCGGCTGATAGGTCGCCAGCAGGCGGCCGGTCCAGGTGCCGTTCCAGCCTTGGACGATGTCGGCCATGTCCCAACCATAATTGGCCTCGAAGTCCCAGCCTTCGGTCGAAACGGAAGCCGTATTGAGGTTGAAGGTGAAGATCTTCGTCGTCTCGTTCGCGACCGTGTGATCGCTGAAGGGCAGCGGACGCTGGTAATTCTGGCAATAGATGGAGGCGCCGTTCGAAGACTCGCACAGCGACTGGATGGTGCTGCTTGGCCCGATCGACCCGATCGCGTTGGCCAGATGGATGCGGAAATAATCCAGCGACACGGTCAGGCCCGGAATGAAGTCCGGTGTCCAGACCGCGCCCACCGTATAGGTGCGTGCCACTTCCGGCACCAGGGCGGGATTGCCCTGGCTGCTGAAGGTGGTCGTGTAGCTGAGGAACTGACCGGGCTTGTTCGGGTCCGGGATGTGCAGGTCGCCGTTGAAGACGTTCTGCACCAGGGTCGGCGGACGGTACAGATCGTCCAGTGTGGGCGCGCGGATGTCGATCGAGGTGGTGCCGCGAAAGCGCAAGGAGTCGACGACATTCCAGTTGAAGCCGATCTTCCAGGTCTGAACCGAGCCGGAGACCGAATAGTCGGTGTAGCGGCCCGCCAGGTTGAGATCGAAGGCCTTGATCAGGGCAACATCCCTGATAACCGGCACTTCGGCTTCCGCCGCGAACTCCCACACATTCTGACTGGCATGGACCCCTTGAATAATGGGCTGGGACCAGCTGGGGAGTGCCGGATTGCAGATGCGCAGGCCCGTGCAGTCCACAAAGGTGCTGCTGGGCGTGCTGCTGTTGATGTCATAGGAATTGAAGCGGGCTTCGCCCGACAGGGCGGCGGTGATCGGACCGGCCCAGCCGTCCCACACCTTGCCCGAAATGCCGCCCCCCACATTGTCCAGGACATTGGTCTCGTGGAAGTTCGTGTTCTGGAAATCGTACTTGAAGGCCTGCTGGGTCACGGAGCTGATGCCGAACGGGTTGATCGGCACGCAGTCGGCATAGGCCTTGGCCGTTGCCGCCTGGGTGGCGGCATAGCAGGCCACGGTGCCGCTGGGCGTCAGCACCGCGTCTTGCGACGCGTACATGTGCTGCAGATTCTGGTTGTTGATCAGGTCCACCGCCAGGCGGTTCTCGCCATGGGTGTAGAACAGGTTCCAGGCAAAGCGGCCGTCCATGATGGTGCCGTCAAAGCCGGTGCGCATGCTGAGCACGCGGTTTGCGCTGCCGGTGGCGTTGATTTCGGTCTGGCCATTGCCGACCAGGAATTCACCCAGCTGGAAGGTGTTGCCGGCCTGCGTCGTACCGAGCTGGGTCGGATTGGTGCCATTGTTGCCCAGCTGGGTCTGCACCGCGGGCGACAGGAAGGGATTGTTCTTGTAGAAGATGGCGGCCTGATTTGCGTTCGAGGTCGTGCCCGGCTGGATCTTTTGCGGGAAGTACCAACCAAAGCTGTAGGCTTCCGAAGCCGTGCCCTGGACGTACCAATTGATGTTGTCGGCCAGGTCATAGCTGAAACGGCTGAACAGCGATCCCTGGTGATAGCCATTGAACACCTGGCCATAGGGATTGTAGGCACCGTCGCCGCCCGAGTTGAAATTGCCGGTACCGGTGGTGGGATTGCCATTGGCATCCGTGGCGCCGGCGACGCCTGGGAAAAAGGGCACCAACGCGCCACCGGGCGAAAACTGCAGCTGATTGGCCTGCGGGCAGGCCGGCACGCAGGCTTGGACAAGACCACCAAAGGTGGAGTTGGGACGCCGCGCATTGGCGATCCTGTTGAAGGGGTTGGCGACCGTGCCGGTGCCCGCTTCGCCATCTGAATCCGCCAGCAGCGTTGGACCATAGGGGCGGGCCGACTGGTTGACCGGGTCGCGGTGACGCCATTCAACCGCAGTCTCGAAATGGCCGCGGCCGCCGAACAGGTCGGTGCCGGCCGCCGCATTGAGATTGTAGCTCATGCCGTCGGCATAGTTGGAGATGCCTGTGTTGATGTCGGCCTTGAAGCCGGTGAATTTCTTGTTGAGGACGAAGTTCACCACGCCGGTCACCGCGTCGGAGCCATAGACGGCGCTGGCGCCGCCGGTGACCACATCCACCCGCGAGATCAGCGCCTGCGGAATGGTGTCGACGTCTACCGTGCCGTCGTCGTTCGACGGAGTCAGGCGATGGCCGTCCATCAGCACCAGGGTGCGCTGGGCCCCGAAATTGCGCAGGTTCAGCGTGCTGCTGGAGTAGTTGTGGCTACCGTCGCCGGGACGGCCGACCATCCCCGAACCCTGAAAGACCGGCAGCTTGTTCAAGCCGTCGGGAAGGCTGGTGGGGGTGAGGGCCTTGAGGTCGTCGGTCGAGACCACGGTCAGGGGCGTGGGCGAATTGGCGGCGTCGGAGATGACGCGGCTGCCGGTGACGGTGACCGTCTCCACATTGTTGGTGGCCTGGGCGTAAGCGATGCCGGGCAGGGCCGCGATTGCTGCACCGCACGCGAGCCAATGTCTGATCTTCAAAGCCATGATTTCCCCCTGGAAAATGTCACGAGCCCCTGTGATGAGGGCTTTTCACCGTCTAGACGGGGTGGGGGTCACAAATCCGCCATAGGCGGCGATGCGTTTTGAGTATCGGTTTTGACGTTGCGCGGAGGTGTTGCCGATATGGCTCACCGGGGACGGCCCCAGCTTCGGGGCCCACTTTCAGAGATTTGCCCGCAGACCGAGTGTAAAGGTGCGGCC
>DATBCP010000022.1:0-2020 GCA_036270435.1 Rhizomicrobium sp.
AGGCTCTGGCTCGGTGCTGCTATAGGCGGGCTGCATCCCCGCCATGGCCGCCAATACAATTGCCAGCCCCAGGCACGCAAAGGCGCAAACACCCAGACCACGCGCTTTTGCCATCAGCGGCAGCAGGGCGATCAGGCCGAATGCGGCCGTGATCACGAACAGCGGATGCAGGCTAAGCCCCATGATGGCTTCGCTGCCCTGGTTGAAGGGCAGCCAAACCACCAGCGCCGCAACCGCGGCGGCAAGCAGAAAAGCGCCATGCCCGCGGCCCAGCAGCAGCAGCGGGGCCGCCACCAGACAGGGAAACAGGAAATAGGGCACGACACCCGGCGCACAGATGGCGCAAACCACCGCCAGGCCGGCAAGCCACAGCCAGCTGGCTGCGGCATTCGCGGCTCGCGCCGTCAGCAGCGCGATGCCAAAGGCGCCGAGCGCCAATGACAGGCGCAAGGCGAGCGGATGCGCGAAGGACGGGTCGGGCTCGCCGGAAATCCAAGCCGCCAGGCCATGCAGGACAAAGCCCATGCCGACCGCGCCCAACAGCAGCAATGGCGGCATCAGAAAGGCCTTCCAGGATCGCCGCGTCTCGAACCGTGCCGCCAAGACGATCAAAAGAAAGGCGAGAACAGACAAGGCAAGCGACCAGCGCGCCGGCAATCTCGGCAGCCAGCGACCCAGTATGTCCAGATAGATGGCGTTTCCGCTCTTGAGAGAATTGAGATCGGCCCGGCGCAAGGCGTCCGCCACACCCAGCGCATTCTCGCCATGCTGCTGCAGGCTGCGGGGGTCGAGATTCTCGTGCCGGTCCAGCGGAGTGTGATACTGCGCTCCATTGCCGATGAAAGCGAAATTGTAGCCCGTGACGCCCGCCGCCAGGAAGGGGCTCATGTCGGTATCGTTGGGCAGGACCTTGTATATCTCGGCATAGAGCGAAGACGCCGCGGTGTTGGACACCGCGCCCGCATAGAGATCAATCAGACGGGCATCGCCCGGTCCCGTCTGGAATAGATAGCTCGGTCCGTGATTGCCGCGCGCTTCCATGTTGATCACCGCGCCGGTCTCGGCACGCGTGGCGGGATCGCGCAGATAGGCGGCCGCGCCCAGCAGGCCGGCTTCCTCGCCGTCGGTGAACAGCGCGCGGATCGGGTGTCCGCCGGTCTGGTTGCGCGCCTTCAGTGCCCGGATGGTTTCCAATATTGTGGCGACGCTTGAAGCGTCATCGGCCGCGCCGGGACCGGCCGCGACGGAATCCGCATGCGCCATCAGTATGATCCGCTCGCCGGAGCCAGGCGATACGTCCGCAATGATGTTGGTAACGGTGCCGCAAGACAGCGCGCCGAAGCGTTTGTCGCTGAAACAACTCATCTGGGAGGACGTGCGGCCGGAAATCTCCAGCGCCGCCAGTTCTTTCAATATGCGGCCACGCATCGCTGCATCCTCAGCCGAACCGGCAGGATGGGGGTGTTGTCCATCCAACAACCGGCCCAGCACAGCGTCCGCCCGGGCGGCGGAAAATTGGCCGGCGGGCGCGTCCGGACCCTGCGCCATAGGCCGCGAAGTCCCATAGGCCGCCAGCAGCCAGATACCGGCGGCCAATGCCGCCAAGGCGCTAATCCGCCACATGATTTTACGCTCCGGTTCCGTTAATGCCTGAAAAATACAGGCATATCTTGCATTTTGGAGAAATATCCCTATTTTGCGGTGCGGTAAGAGTCGCATAGCCATCCGGGCATTGCGGCCATGGGCGCCACGTGTCGCGCCCCTTTTTCAGGAGCGTGCTACGACCACAGTGACGACCTCCGGCGCGGAAGCCGGACTGAGTGAAGTTATTGAAAGCCCAATAGAATCTTCGACAGCCTCTCCTCCGACAGCCCAGGCGGAACAGCCTCCGGCGCAAGCCGGTTTTGATGGTCTTGGTCTTTCGACCGATATCCTCAAGGCGGTTGCCGACAGCGGCTATACCCAGCCCACGCCCATCCAGGCACAGGGCATTCCCCAGGTGCTGCAGCGGCGTGATGTC
>DATBCP010000023.1:0-8510 GCA_036270435.1 Rhizomicrobium sp.
ATGCTCAGCGATGTCGCCTGGGCGCCGCTCGATGTGCTGGTGCTGGATATGCCGCCGGGCACCGGCGATGCCCAGCTCACCATCGCCCAGCGCGTGCCGCTGAAAGGCGCCGTCATCGTCTCCACCCCGCAGGATATCGCCCTGATCGATGCCAGGAAGGGCATCGCCATGTTCAACAAGACCCAAGTGCCCATCCTGGGTCTGGTGGAAAACATGTCGATCTTCGTCTGTCCCGATTGCGGTTCGTCCCATGCCATCTTCGGCCATGGGGGCGCCCGCGAAACGGCGGAAAAGCTGCGCGTGCCTTTCCTGGGCGAAATCCCGCTGGTCCCGCGCATCCGCGAGACGTCGGATTCCGGCCAGCCGGTCAGCGTGTCGGCGCCAGACAGTGCGGAAGCCAAGGCGTTTCTCGACCTGGCAAAGCAGGTGGCGGCGTCCCTGGAAACAGCCTCACGGCCCGCGCCCAAGATTGTGATTGAGTGAGGAGCGGTTCGCCGTAGGCGAACGGAATGATCCAGTGGATCATTCCGAGCGACGAACGCCGCGAGCTTGGGCGAGCGGCACGGGATCAAGCTCTGACCAGCGTGACATAGCTGTAGCGCAGGCCGTCCGGCGTGACATGGTCTTCGCGCAGGGTCTCGTGCCAACCGGTGCGGTCGAGATCGAACCGGGCATCGCCCTCGAAATCCTGATGGATCTCCGTCAACTCGATGCGCGAGGCCAGGGGCAAGGCACGTTGATAGATTTCCTCGCCGCCAATCACCATCACCGTGCCCGATGTCCCAGCTGTCGCCTGGCCCAACGACGAAGCCGCGACTGCGCCCTCCGCCTGCCAGTCCTTTTGCCGTGTCACCACCACATTGATGCGGCCCGGCAAGGGTTTTTTCGGCAGGCTGTCCCAGGTCTTGCGCCCCATCACCACGGTGTGGCCCAGGGTGAGCGCCTTGAAGCGCTTCATGTCGTCGGAAATGTGCCAAGGAATGGCGCCATTTTCTCCAATCACCCCATTCTGCGCGATGGCCACCACCAGCACGATCTCGCTCATGACAACCGCTCCAGCGCCGAACCTTCCAACCGGCAATCCTGCCATTCCGGCACCAGCCTGGCGCCAAGGCTCTCATAGAAAGCGATGGCCTGTTTGTTCCAGTCCAGCACCCGCCACTCCATCAGGCCCCGTGCGGCGCGCGCCTCCTTGGCCAGGCGAACCAGGAATTGTCGGCCCAGCCCCCGGCCCCGATAGGCGGGCATCACATAAAGGTCTTCCACATAAAGGCCCTTGAGGGCGCGAAAGCTTTTATAGGTCCAGAACCAGGTGGCGATGCCAACCGCCTCCGCGCCGTGAAACGCCAGTTCGCAATGACACGCGGCGCCGAACATATCGCGGCGCACCAGCTCCTCCGTCAACGTGAAGTGATCCAACAACTTCTCATAGCCCGCCAACTCCTTGAGCAGCATGACAATTGCCTCCGCATCGGAAGGCTGTGCCGCACGAATGACAAAATCGCTCATGATTTGACCATAGGGTCGGTGGGAACAAAAAGGAACTCAAACAGTTAACGCCGGTTACAGTCCAGACAGAATTCCAAGAAGGTCTTCCATGCGAAAATTCCTGATCTCCACCGCAGCCCTGACATTCCTGGCCGCCCCCTATGCTTGGGGCCAGCCCCCCGACCGGGGCGGTGAGCACGGCCATGAAGGCCAAGGGCAGGCCGAACGTGGCAATCCCGCGCCGCAGGGGCAGGGCGGTGGCGGCGATCGTGGACGGGGTCCCGCCCCGCAGGCCGCCATGCCACCCCAGAACCAGGGCAGCGAGCGCGGTGAGCGCAATCGCGGTCCGATGCAAAACCAGGCCCCGCAGATGGCCATTCAGGCGCCGCCAAATCGCGGCGAGCAGAATCGTGACTTCAATCGCGGCAATCGCGGCCAGATGGAAAATCGGGCGCCCCAAATGGCCATCCAAGGCCCCCAAAATCGCGATGACCAGAACCGCGGCGGCGACAACAGCCGCAGGATGGGTTTTGAACGGCGGGGAAGCGAGAATCGCAACGCCTTCAACAACGACAATCGCCCTAGCAACGACTTCAACCGCGGCGGCCGCTCCGACTTTCGCGCGCCGAACGCGGGCGGGGGGCGCCACAACTTCACCGCCTTCCGCGATTTCCACCGCGATTTCGCGGCCCCGCACCGCTTCCAGGTGCGGTCTTATCGCCGCCCGTCGGGCTGGTATTCCCATCGCTGGGCGTTCGGCGAATTCCTGCCGGCCGCCTTTTGGGCGCGGGATTACTGGCTGATCGATTTTGCCGATTACGACCTGCCGCCCCCGCCTTATGGCGCGGTCTGGGTGCGGGTGGACCGTGACGCGTTGCTGATCGACGAAGACAGCGGCGAGATCATAACTGTGGTTTATGATGTGTTCTATTGAAGTCTTTTGTTGACCCCCATCCGTCGCAACTCGGGTTTGCGAAGTCGCTCCGGCCGCTCGTCCAAGCTCGCGGCGTTCGTCGCTCGAAATGGTCCACTGGACCATTTCGTTTGCTTCGCAAACCACTCCTCACCCTCGTTGCGACACCTTCCCCCTTCCTGGCGCTCCGCGCCGAAGGGGGAAGGCAGCTGGCGGATGCTGATGGTCGCGCCGCGATGTGCGGCGCTCGAGATTCAAATACCTCCAAAATCATCGAAATCTGTGAGTAGGCGAGGCTGCGGCGGATAGTCCCTTACACGCCCCCAAACACCTGCTATAAGCGCTCACCGTGCCCGTGACCTACGGGTTGAGCGCTTATTCAGGGTACGGAATCCTTCATGTCCAATGTCACGGTGATCGGCGCCCAATGGGGTGACGAAGGCAAAGGCAAGATCATCGACTGGCTGTCGAATCGCGCCGATATGGTGGTGCGCTTCCAAGGCGGCAACAATGCCGGCCATACCATCGTGGTGGGCACTGCCACCTACAAGCTGTCCCTGCTGCCCTCCGGCGTGGTGCAAGGCAAGCGCTCCATCATCGGCAATGGCGTGGTGGTGGATCCCTGGTCTCTGCTTGAGGAAATTACACGCGTCGGCGCGGCAGACCTGAAAGTCACGCCGGAGATTTTGGTTCTGGCGGAAAATGCGGTGCTGGTTTTGCCGTTGCATCGCGAGTTGGATGCTCTGCGCGAGGAAGCCGCTTCCCAGAAACTGGGCACCACCAAGCGCGGCATCGGTCCCGCCTATGAAGACAAGGTGGGCCGGCGGGCCATCCGCGCCATCGACTTGAAGGACCCCGCTTCGCTGCCCGGCAAGATCGAACGGCTGCTCGCCCACCACAATGTGCTGCGCAAGGGCTTCGGTGCGACCGAGGTGGACGGCGCGGCGTTGCTGAAATCCTTGACCGAGATCGCGCCCAAAATCACGCCTTATCTGGGCTCGGCCTGGCGCGAGCTCGACCAGGCGCGCAAGGCGGGACGCCGCGTCCTGTTCGAAGGCGCGCAGGCGGTGCTGCTGGATATCGACCATGGCACCTATCCTTTTGTCACCTCCTCCAACACCGTTGCGGGCCAGGCGGCGGCAGGGGCCGGTGTCAGTCCGCGCGCCATCGGCACGGTGCTGGGCATTGTCAAAAGCTATACCACCCGCGTCGGCGAAGGCCCCTTCCCCACCGAACTGAAAGACGCCATCGGCGAAAGACTGGGGAAGCGCGGCCATGAATTCGGCACCGTGACGGGCCGCAAGCGCCGCTGCGGCTGGTTCGACGCCGTCCTGGTGCGCCAGACCTGCATCACCGGCGGGGTCGACGGCATCGCACTCACGAAGCTGGACGTGCTGGACGGCTTCGACCAGATCAAGGTTTGTACCGGTTATAAGGTTGACGGCCAGAACCTGGATTACCTCCCGGCCGATGCCAATCTGCAAGCACGCCTGACGCCGGTCTATGAAACGCTGGAGGGTTGGAAGGAAACCACGCAAGGCGCGCGCAGCTGGGCCGCTCTCCCCGCCAACGCGATCAAATATGTGCGGCGGGTGGAGGAATTGATCGGTGCGCCGGTGGCGCTGCTCTCGACCAGCCCGGATCGCGACGACACCATCATGGTGCAGGACCCATTCGTGGATCGGTAAGGCGGGCGGCGGTGGCGGAAAAGACCTTCTCTCTCATCGCCCGTGTCAAGAGCTTCCGGTATGCCCTCGCGGGCGTGTGGCTGATGCTATGCACACAGCATAATGCCTGGATACACTTGGCCGCCACCGTCATCGTCTGCGGCGCGGCCTTCGTCCTGAAGGTCAGTACTTCCGATTGGCGCTGGTTGATCGCAGCCATTGTCCTGGTATGGGTTGCGGAGGCGCTCAATACCGCTTTCGAGCATCTTTGCGATGTCGTTTCGCCGGACTTTCACCATGCGGTGCAGAAGTCCAAGGATATCGCTGCCGGCGCAGTCTTGATCTGTGCCGCGGCGGCGGTATGCATCGGCATGGTGACCTTTTGGCCTTATGTGGTCAGGTGATTGAGCGGCCCTGAGCCCATTCCCAGCCCCGGCGCGGTCCTGATCGCTTCCTGCACATAGGCATGGGCCCGCGCGACCGCTTCATTCAGCGGCAAATTTTGCGCCAGCCCGCAGGCGATGGCCGTGGCCAGGCTGCAGCCGGTACCATGGGTGTGCGGTGTCTGCTGGCGCGGCGCTTCAAAAGACGTGAATTCGCCGTCGCTCCACAGCACGTCGCGCAGGACCGCGCCCTCGCCATGGCCGCCCTTGAACAGGACGTGCTGGACGCCCAGCAACCTGAACACCATGGCGGCATTGCGCAACCGGTGCTCGCTTTTGGGATAGATGCCGGTCAGCGCTTCGGCCTCCGGCAGGTTGGGCGTCACCAGGGCGGCGCGGCGCATCAGCCGGGTCTTGAGCACAGTGATGCCCGCCTCATCCAGCAGGGGAGCACCGCTGGAGGACAGCAGGACCGTATCCAGCACCAAGGGAAGGGAAACGCGTTCCAATACATCGGCAACGGCGGCGGCGATCCCGCCATTGCCCAGCATGCCGATCTTGATGGCGTCGGCGCCGATGTCGTTCAAACCCGCCTCGATCTGAGCCCGCACGATCTCCGGCGCCACCGGATTCACCGAGCGGACACCGCCGGTATCCTGCACGGTGACGGCGGTGATCGCCGTCTGAGCGTAAACGCCGAAGGCCTGGGCCGTTTTCAAGTCGGCTTGGATTCCGGCCCCGCCGGAAGAATCGGACCCGGCGATCACCAGAAGCCGGCTTGTCATCTGGAATTGGCCACTAGGCCGCGACCTCTTCGATCGCAGAGGCGATCTGGCGCACCACGGCGCGCACGACTTTCTCGTCCTCGCCTTCCGCCATGACTCGGATCAGGGGCTCGGTGCCTGACTTGCGCACCAGGATGCGCCCCGACGCGCCCAGCTTGGCATTGGCGGATTCGATGCTCGACTTGACCCTGTCATCGTCCAGCGGCGAGCCTTTCTTGAAGCGCACATTTTCCAATATCTGCGGCAACGGCTCGAAAAGATGCGCGGCTTGCGAGGCCGGCTTTCCTTCTTGTGCCAGCACGGCCAGCACCTGCAGTGCCGCCACCAGCCCATCGCCGGTGGTCGAGAAATCCGACAGGATGATATGGCCCGACTGTTCGCCGCCGACATTGAAGCCGCTCTTGGCCATCTCTTCCAGCACATAACGGTCGCCGACCGGCGAGCGCGCCAGCATAAGGCCCAGCGTCTTGAGATAACGGTCCAGCCCGGCATTCGACATCACGGTGCCGACCACCCCGCCGCCCTTGAGTTCGCCGCTTTTCGACCAGCTTTTTGCGACCAGGGCCAGAATCTGGTCGCCATCGATCACCTGGCCTTTTTCATCGGCCATCACCACCCGGTCGGCATCGCCGTCCAGGGCAATGCCGAAATCGGCGCGCACTTCGCGCACCTTGTTGCACATCGCCTGCGGCGCGGTCGAGCCGCAATCCAGATTGATGTTGGTGCCGTCCGGCGACACACCCAGGGTGACGATATCGGCGCCCAATTCCCACAACACTTCGGGCGCCACCTTATAGGCGGCGCCATTGGCACAATCGATCACGATGCGCAGGCCCTCAAGCCTGAGGTTGCGCGGGAAGGTGCGCTTGGCGAATTCGATATAGCGCGCCTGGCTGTCGTCGATGCGCTTGGCGCGGCCGATCTGGGCGGACGGCGCCAGCCCTTGCGCGAGCCCGGCATCCATCAAGGCCTCGATCTCGGTTTCCACCTCGTCCGACAGTTTTTGACCGTCGGGGCCAAAGAATTTGATGCCGTTATCCTCGAAAGGATTGTGGGAAGCGGTGATCATCACTCCCAAGTCGGCGCGTAAAGACCGCGTCAACATGGCAACGGCGGGCGTGGGAAGCGGGCCGAATTGAAAGACATCCATGCCCACCGCGGTGAAGCCGGAGACCAGCGCGCTTTCGAGCATATAGCCCGACAGGCGGGTGTCCTTGCCGATCACCACCCGGTGGCGATAGTCGCCGCGGGTGAAGATGCGCCCTGCCGCCATGCCCGCCTTCAGCGCCACCTCTGGCGTGAGCTTGGCGGTATTGGTGCGGCCTCTGATGCCGTCGGTGCCGAAATATTTGCGTGTCATAGGGGATGTCCTGGACTAGTGGCGCAGTTTCGAAGTTCGCAACGTCATCGATAGTGGGCTCCAGGCGAATTTCGAAATCCGGACACTGGCATCTTCTACCACAAACTCGTTGCCACAGGTTAATAGGACTTTGTGTCGGTTAATACGACTTTCCTATGTGTTTCAGAACCTTAAGGCCATTTTCGCTCCCCATTCGCGCGTAGCGCGAAAAAGGGGGAGGCGCCGTAGCCGGCTTGCCGGCGAAGGCGGAGGGGTTCAATCCTGGCCAATTCTCTTGAGAACCTTGAGACCGTCCCTCAAAGCGCCGGGGGCATGGGTGCGGATCATATCCGCGCCTTGCGCCCCGGCGAAGAGCTCCGCCGCCAGGCTGGCGGCCCCAGATTCCAGCGGTGGTCGGTTGACCAGTTTGCGCAGAAAGCCTTTGCGCGAGACCGAAACCAGCAGCGGCAGGCCATAGCGGGCCTTCAGCTCCGGCAGACGACGCAGCAGGAGCCAGGAATTTTCCGGACCGCTGCCCAGGAACTGGCCCATGCCGGGATCCAGGATCAGCCGGTCGCGCGCAATGCCCGCCTTGGTCAGCGCCTCAATGCGCGCGTCAAAGAAAGCGGTCACCCGGCCAAAGATTTCCGTGGAAGGGACCTCGGTGCGGACGGCCGGCCCATGCTCCTGCACCATATGCATGACAATCAGTCTGGCCCGTGATTTCGCCAGGGCCGGATAGAGCGGCGCATCGGGGAAACCGTGAATGTCGTTCAGGTAATCGACGTCCTGCGCCAGCGCCCAGCGCTGCACAGGGGCCGCAAAACTGTCGATGGAAAGCGACAGCCCCTTTGCCTTCAGTTCCGGCACCACCGCTTCCAGCCGCGCGATCTCCACCTCCGGCGCCACCGCTTGCGCTTCGGGATGGGAAGAGGCCGCGCCGATATCGATGATGTCGGCACCGCTCTGGGCCATGGCCTGGGCATGGAAGATCGCCGCTCCTTGCTCCAGATATTTGCCGCCGTCGGAAAAGCTGTCGGAAGTTATGTTGAGGATGCCGAGGATTTTCATCGGAGCGGAAGGGGCCACAGCCTGAGAAAAAAGAAAAGGGGTGAGGAGCGGCGCGCGAAGCGCGTGAGCCCGTCCAGTGGACGGGTGAAAGCGACGAACGCCGCGAGCTAAGGCGAGCGGCCGGGCCGAGGAGCCGGCGCGCGAAGCGTGTGGGCCCGTCCAGTGGACGGGTGAAAGCGACGAACGCGGCGAGCTAAGGCGAGCGGCCGGGCGACACCGCCTCAATCGTGTCATTTGTTATTACTTCAGGGCGAGGGATTTTGTGGCGTGAGTAAAAACGGGGAACGATGTGGGCAAGAGCCCCATGAGCGATCCCGCGACGAATTCACGACACAAAAGACCCCCGCTGATTAGCGCGGTTGAGGTTCCGGCGTAATGATCGGACCAGGAGCTGCCGGACGAGGTTTTCCAGCCGCAGGAACGGAAGTGCCCTCGCCGCGCGACGGCAGCACCGGATCCTCGTAAGGCGTGCGCACCGGCGGAATGCCCTTGAGCAGGGCGATGATCTCATCCCCCGTCATGGTTTCATATTCCAGCAGGCCGCGCGCCAGCACATTCAGGTCGCTCTGGCGGCTGGTGAGAATCTCCTTGGCGCGGCTATAGCTCTCATCAATGATGCGATGGATTTCGCCGTCGATCTTCTGGGCCGTGGCTTCCGAGATATTCTGGGTCCGCGACACGCTGTGTCCCAGGAAGACTTCTTCCTGGTTCTCGGCATAGGCGATCTGGCCCAAACTGTCGGACATGCCGAAGCGGGTGACCATGGCGCGGGCCATGCGGGTGGCTTGCTCGATGTCGCTTTGCGCGCCGGTGGTGACCTTCTCATGGCCGAAAACGATTTCCTCGGCCAGGCGGCCGCCAAAC
>DATBCP010000024.1:0-2693 GCA_036270435.1 Rhizomicrobium sp.
GCGGGCTTGCTCATCGCGGTCCAATAGGTTCCCAGATAGCCTTGCAGCAAACCGCCGCCCAGAAAATTGGGTAGGAAATTCACCGCCATCATCAGCGAGGCGATCTTGAGCGGGGCGACTTTGGAATAGAGAGACAGCGAAATGGGCGAAAGATAAAGCTCACCCAAAGTGACCAGCGCGGAATAGAGAACCAGCCAGAGCAGGCTCGTCTTTACCCCTCCGGTGTACCAGGCGGCGAAGGCCAGAACCAGGCAAGAGGCGGTTTGCAGAAAGCTGCCATAGACCATCTTGGTCAGGGAATTGGGTTCACGGTTCTTCTTGGCCTGTGCCGCCCATAGCGCGATCAAGAAAGGCGTGAAGCTGAAAATCATCAAGGGATTGAAGGATTGAAACCAGGTCGCAGGCATCTGCCAGTTCACCAGGCCCGGAATCAAAGTGCGGTCCGTGTTGTCCATGGCCCAGAGCGCAATGGTGTTTCCCTGCTGTTCATAGCAGGCCCACCAAAGGGTAACCGGCACTACCAGCAGGATCAGCGCGCCCACCGATTTCCATTCCGCACCGGTAAGCGGCTTTGGCTCTTGTTTGTGAGCCTCGACTCGATGCTCGGCGGGCAAACTGCGCCAGCCATAGAGATAAATGATCAGCGCGGCCACCATTCCCAAGCCGGCAATGGCGAAGCCGTAGCGCCAGCCATAGGCCTCGCCCAGCGTGCCGGCGATCAGCGGTGACAGGAAAGCGCCGAGATTGGTGCCGACATAAAATACGGAATAGGCGCGATCGCGACGGCTGTCGCCGGGCGCGTAAAGCATGCCGACCTGCGTCGTGGTGTTGGTCTTGAAAAAGCCGGTGCCAAAAATCATCAGGAGCAGGGCGGGAAAGAGCAAGGCTTGCGATGTCATCATGAACTGGCCGGTCCCCATCAGCAGTATACCGATGATCACCGTTTTGCGCTGGCCCAGATGATTATCCGCGATCCAGCCGCCCAGAAGCGGGGTGGCATAGACGAGGCCGGTATAGGTGCCATAGATCAGCGAACTCAGTTGCTGCACGTTGAGCGGTCCGCTCATCCATTCATAGAAGGCTTTCACCTGTGGAAAGAACAGGACATGCTCGACATGTCCCGGCAGCAGCACTTCCATGGTGAGGTAATAGATGAAAAGCGCTCGCATCCCATAATAGGTGAAGCGCTCCCACATCTCGGTGGTGGATAGGGTGGTGAGGCCACGCGGGTGACCGAAGAGTTCGCGCTTCATGCGCTTCGCGCCTGCCTGAACAACCAGCCGTAAAGGAGGACGATCAGCCCGGTAAAGCCGACAACCGCCAGCGCCGTCGCCGGAAAAGAGGGACCGACCACCGCCAAAGGTGCATCCCTGTTGAAAGCCACGATAAGACCGGCATTGAGCACCCCGAACAGGCTTTCGCCCACGATCATGCCGGAGGCCACCAGCACGCCCAAACGCTCGGCACGCTCGCTGCGTATGCTGCGGTTGTAGATCCAGCCGATGATGGCCCCCACCACCACGGGAAGGGTGGCCTCCATGGGAAGATAGATGCCAAGGCCAACGGCCAGGGGCGGAAGGCGGAGCCACTTGCCCATACGCAGGATCTCGTCCAGGACGACGATTCCGGCGCCCACACCGGCGCCGATTTCGATCATGCTCCAGTTCAACTTGCCGCCGATCACGCCTTGCGCCAATGCCGCCATCAGATTGGCTTGCGGTGCGGCCAGCGGCTGGGATGCAATGGCGTGCAGATTGGGCGCACCGGAAAAGCCGTAAGCCTGGGCCAGAAGATTGAGCACGATGGGCACGGTGACTGTCGCGGCCGCCACGCCCGCCAGCAACGCCACCTGTTGGCGCCACGGAGCCGCGCCCACCAGCTGGCCGGTCTTCAAGTCTTGAAGGTTGTTGTTGGAGCTGCAGGCCACAGCGAACAGGATCGCGGTGATGAAGAGCGCGATCGCCACAAGGGGCTTTGTCTCATGGCCATGGCCGGAAAAAAGCAGCACCAGGCAAAAACCCGTGCCCACCACCGCCAGGATGCCGACACCGGAGATGGGACTGTTGGAGGAGCCGATCAGCCCCGCCATGTAACCGCAAATGGCGGACACGAAGAAACCGCCGGCCAGGACCAAGGGGATCGAAAGCAGTGCGATCCAAAGTGCCGCGCCGGTCAATCCCGCCTCGCTGCTGAAGCGCCACACCAGCCAGGTGCTGATCGCTGTCGACAGCAAGCCTATGCCCAAGATGGCGGGGAAAGACATGTCGCGGTCGGTCTGGTTGAGCAGATTGGTCGCGCCGCCGCCTGCGCGCATGGTGGCTTTGAGGCCGCCGACAATGGGTCCCATCGTGCGCAGCAAGGACCAGACGGCTGCCACCGCCATTGCGCCTGCGCCGATAAAGCGCACATCTTCGCGCCAGATGCTGGTCACGAAACTTGCTAGGTCGCCCTGCGTCGGCGTCATCGCGGTCAGGATGGGCACGGCGCCCGCCCAGGCGATCAGGATGCCTGCGAACATGGCGAGGCCGACGGAAATCCACACCAGATGGCCGGCGCCCGCCAGCGCCAGCGAAAAAGAGAAGGTGTAGCCGCTCGCCGCCATGGCGCCGGTCTTGAAAAAGCCGCGCGCTCCATCGGCGGCCAGACGCATGGCAACCGCAATGGAAAGGCCCGAGGACGCGAGCGCGCCATAG
>DATBCP010000025.1:0-5231 GCA_036270435.1 Rhizomicrobium sp.
ACGCCCGCCATGGCGAAATCGATGGCCCGCTTGCGCCATTGCGCCAGCGCGCCAGACATGGAAGACGCCGTGACATGGGAAAGTGTGGTCGCCACCGCCACGGTCGAGGGGATGCCGGTGAACACCAGAAGCGGCGTCATCAGAAATCCGCCGCCGACGCCGAACATGCCGGAAAGAAAGCCGACGCCGGTGCCCAGCGCGATCAGAATCAGCCAGTTTACGGACATTTCGGCGACGGGCAGGTAAATTTCCATAGCGCTTGTCTTTTGGTCCCTGGCGTCCCCACTACGCTGACGCTAGGGGACCGCGCGTCGCTCATGGACTTTTTAGTCCACATCGCTCGTCGCCGCTACGCTATTGCTAGGCGACCCTAGCCGGGGACGCAAAATACTGCGCGGCTCGCGTCAGTCCTAAGTCGGAAAAGGGTAGACTGTCTATCTATGTGCCCAAATCGGCAGGTTCGGGCGGCACATTGACGCTGCGGATCAGTGGAGACGCATGGAAGCTCGCCGTTGATTTGTCGGCAGCGGCTTTTTCAGAGTCGCTCAACTGGGTCGCGAGCACGCTCATGCGCGCCTTGGCTTCGCCATCGCCTGACAGCGCCGCGATGGCATACCATTTATAGGCGTCCGCCAGGCTCAGCGGCACGCCGTCGCCGCGTTCGCAAAGGACCGCCAGGTTGAACTGGGAATCCGCCAGGCCCAGCGCGGCGGCCTTGGTGAACCAGCGCGCCGCTTCGGTCATATTTCTTTTCGCGGGCGGACCGCTGGCATAAGCGACGGCGAGATTGTGCATCGCCTTGCGGTTGCCCTGACTGGCCGCCAACTCGTACCAATGCATGGCTTTTCCAGGATCGGCCGCGACGCCCTGGCCGCGCTCGTACAAAGTGCCCAACCGATATTGGGCGACCGCCTGGCCCTTATCCGCGGCCAGGGTGAGGAATTTGATGGCTGATGGTAGATCGATCGGCGCGCCGCCTGTGCCATCCAGCGCCCTGAGGCCTAGAATTGCAAGCGCGACCGGATTGCCGGCATTGGCCAGTAGCATCACGCGGTCGCCGGCGGCGAGAGCGATGTTTTTCGTTTTGGGCGTGTTCTTGTCCGGGACGGGCGCAGCATCGGCTGTGCCCGTCTCCGCCGGCTGCGCTGCTCGCGCTGCATTGCGAGGCGCGATTTCCGCTGTCTGGTCATTGTCCGGACCGCTCACCTGACTGTCCGCCGAAATCCCGGCAGGGGGCGTGGCAGCAGATTGTGCGCTGTCCGGCAGCGCGGGAAGGGCCGGAAGCCTGTCCGTCGTCGGATTGGCGGCGAGCTGTTCCCCAAGCCTCTTGGCGCGCTCGCTCATCACCAGGGTTGTGATCGCCACGATTGCCACCAGCAGGGCCGCGGCCACCGGTATCAAGTATCGCGACTTGGGTCTGTCTTCGACCTCTGTATGATTTTCATAAAGGGATGACAGGCGATCGATGCGCTCGCTCTCCGCCCTCTCCAAGGCGGCCTGCGCGGAGCGCCGTGCCTCGGCCAAGACCTCATCCCGTTTGGATTCCACGAAGACATCCAGAAAGGCGATGTCGGACTCGTCCTCCGGCGTCTCCCGTGGCGGGTTGAAGTCCAGATCCCGTGGCACGAAAACGATGTCCTTGATTTCGGATTCGGGCGCCTGGGCAATGGGCTCCTGAGGTTCGGAGGCCGCAAACACGTCGACCGGCGGGTCCGGCTCCAGCGTCTCTTGCTCCCGCGCATCCGGCTCCGGCAGCACCTCGGCAAAGGCTTCGGTTGAGACTTCCGCCGGGGCTTCGATCGGTCCGGGTTCAGTTGTGGCAGGCTCAGCCGGCTCCTCCACCGGCTTTGTCTCCAATCCTTCGGCCGGTCCGGCATGATCGTGCTCCAGCTTTTCCAGCCGGTGCCTCAATTGCTGCACGGCGGCGCCGAAAACCAGCACGGGATCGTGCTGCGCCACCGCTTCCTTGAGGCCGCCGACGGACCTTTCGATGGCGTTCAGCCGCGCCTCCAACTTCATGCCGGGCAACCGGCCTTCCATATCGGAAACGGAGTCTCGCAATTCGCGGAGGTTTTCCTCATGCAGCACAGCGTGGCGCTGGCTTTCAGTCAGGTCCGCAGCGCGCTCCCTGGCAGCCGTTTCGATCTTTTCCAACGCATGATCCAAGGCGTTGGTGTTGAACTGGGTGGTCTTTTCGGCCGCGGACAGGCGTGCCGCCAGGGTTCGCTCGCTGTCCTGCAGGCGCTGTGCAAATTCGGTTTGCGCAAGTTCGATGCGTTGGTTCAACAGCAGGGCGGTGGTGTCGGCATTTTCCCAGACCTTGCCGACATGGACGGCGAGCTTTTCGAGATTGGCGGTCACTTGCTCCATCTGGCCGGCGGATTTGCCGGCATTGGCGGTGAGTTGCTCGGCCAGCCGCGACAGTCCCAGATGCAGGGCTTTGATCGCTTCGCGGATATTGTCGCCCGGTGCGCTGCGTTCCAGCCGCTCCAGCCTTTCGCGAAGGTTGCCCACCGTCTGGCTCAATTGCGCGAAGGCTTGCGCTTGTTCGCGGGCACCGGCGTTCATTTCCTGCGCGGTGCGCGACAGGAAGCGGTTGCTTTCGCTGTGGCTTCGTTCGTTGGAATCCAGCCGGCGGCCGATTCCACGCAACTGCTCTTCGATATGACGCCAGGCCTCGCCGGATTCGGCCTCATCGCGCTCCATGGGCGTCGGCATCTCGCCACTATCGCTGCGGCCTGGGGCCGGTTGCGGCAGGCCCCAACTGTCCAAGCCCTGGTCGGTCGAAAGCAGCGGGCCCGCGGGAGATCTGGAAGCGTCCTCCTCCAGGCCGGAAAAGCTGCGCAGAATATGTCGCGTCAGCCATTCACCGACGGAAAGCCCCTCCCGCCGGGCGGCGGCCCGCGCTGCCTCCCGAACTTCCGGTGGAATACCGGCAACATTCCAGGGAAGTTCTGCCCTCATGTCGAATCAGTTGGCCCGCGCACCCGCTACGGAAAGTACCGGGGTCAAGATATTGTGTAAAGGAATGTTGACAGGCCGAGCGGTGGTTGGGTAGCTCGACCAGACAGTCATGCACAGATACTTGCGAAAGGCCGGGCTAACGCATCCCTTCCGAGCCGCGCAGGCGCGGCGGGTCGGTGTTGGGGAGCGGCGCACCGGCCGCCGCCGCCGGACTCTCCCAGCTGGTGACGGCATTGGCGGGATTGCCTTCCGTCCGCGGCTTCAAACCCATGTCGGTGGAAAACAGCACGGCGACATAGACCGTGTCGCCATTCACCGCGGCGCCTACCCCGGCATGGTCGTAATCGGCGAAGATCATATTGTCCCGATGCGGCGGGCTTTTCAGCCACTCGTCCAGAAATCGCTGGGCGAAGTCCTCCACCGCAACCCCGCTTTCCTTGAGGTAATGTTGCGCCGCGAGATTTTCGCCCAAAAGGCCCTGCCACCCGGCATCCTGTTTCATCAGCAGCGAGGCGGAGGTGTCGCCATTGGGGGCGGCATGCGCCAGGTAATTTTTCGCCGCCATGTCGCTGGCACGGGCCCGGGCGATTCGGGATAGTTCCGGATCGATCGCCAATGGTCTGGCCTTGGGGTCCAGCCTATGACGCTGTTCTTCGACCAGGACGGCTATGCGGCTTTCCAGGGCCCCCATCTGGGTCTTGGGGTCGGGAGGCGCCGGCCGCGCGGGGGGATTGGACGAATCGAAAACGGCGCACCCCGCAAGCATCAGGGCGGCCAACAGGAAAGAGGCGAGGCGAATCATCGTCAGCCCGGAAGAATCTCGAACAGGCCAGCTGCGCCCATGCCGCCGCCGATGCACATGGTGACGACGCCTAGCCTGGCGCCGCGGCGGCGCCCCTCGATCAAAATGTGCCCCGTCAGGCGCGAACCGGTCATGCCATAGGGATGGCCGATGGAAATGGCGCCGCCATTCACATTGGTCTTTGCGGGATCCAGCCCCAACCTGTCCATGCAATAGACCGTCTGGCTGGCGAAAGCCTCGTTCAACTCCCACAGATCGATATCGCTGACCTTCAAGCCATGGCGCGACAAAAGCCGTGGGACCGCCAGGACCGGACCGATGCCCATTTCATCGGGCTCAACCCCCGCCACCGCGAAACCCCGGAAAATGCCCAGCGGCTTGATGCCCTTCTTCGCCGCGATGTCGTCGCTCATCAGCACACAGGCGCTGGCGCCATCGGCGAATTGCGAGGCATTGCCGGCGGTGACGTATTTGCCTTGTGCGACCTGCTGGCCGCCGGCATGGACCGGCTTCAGCGCCGCCAATCCGTCCAGTGTCGTGTCGGGCCGGTTGCATTCATCCCGCGCCACGGTGACGTCCGCCATGCTTTCGGCGCCCGTCATCTTGTCCACCTTCTTCATTTTGGTGGCGAGTGGGACAATTTCGTCCTGGTAGTTTCCGGACGCCTGCGCCGCGGCGGTGCGTTGCTGGCTTTGCAGGGCATACTGGTCCTGGCGCTCGCGGCTGATGCCATAGCGGTGGGCGACGATTTCCGCGGTCTCGATCATCGTCATCCACAATGCGGGCTTGACCTGAAGCAGATGTTCCTCGGTGAAATGCTTGAGATTGATCCCACCCATCTGCACCAGCGAGATGGATTCCACGCCGCCGCCCACTGCGATATCGGTGCCGTCCGTCATGATCTGCTGCGCGGCCATGGCGATGGCGTTCAAGCCGCTGGAGCAATAGCGGTTGACTGTGACGCCTGCAGTGGATACCGGGCAGCCCGCCCAGATGGCGCTTTCGCGCGCGATATTGTTGCCCGTCGCGCCTTCCGGAAAACCGCAGCCGATATAGACGTCCTCGACTTCGCCCGGTTCGATTCCCGCGCGCGCGATCGCATGCTTGATCACATGCCCGGCCATCACCGCGCCATGGGTTTCGTTGAAGCCGCCGCGCACCGATTTGGCCAGGCCGGTACGCGCGGTTGAGACGATGACTGCCTGTTTCATGCGGCCTCCTTTGCGCAGACCCTAACTGTTCAGTTGCTTTGCTGCCAAGGCCGGATAGCGCAAGGTAAAGGTAATCGCGCAGGCCAGGGCCAGCAGGCTGATGGCGATGCTGGCATAGAGCGGCAATCCCGGATCGAAGGTGACGGCGCCGTCAGCACTTGCCATGACGGCAAAAGCGGCAACCCAGGCCATCGACACCAGGTAATTCACACGCAGGAACAGCTGCGGCGGCCAACCCGCCTCGCGCGGGTCGA
>DATBCP010000026.1:0-4563 GCA_036270435.1 Rhizomicrobium sp.
CGCATCGGGATAGACTTTGCTTTCCGCCACGAACGCTTTCTCCAGCTGTTTTACCTAGTTCGCACCGCAACATGGAACAGCGCAAGGGGCAAAGCGGCGCGCTTGTAAGTCTTTGATTTATAATATTTTATGACGAACCCAGGGCGGTTCCTTGCCGCCCTGTCCGGGGGCCGGTACAACCCCCGCCAATCCTAGATTCAGCGTAAAGCCCGATGAATTCGCCCAAACAATCCAAACCAAAGGCCAAACCTAAGGCGAGCCTGCCGCGCGGTTTTCGCGATCGCGGCGCCGCCGAAATCATGGCCGAGCAGAAGATGCTGGCGATCATCCGCGCCGTCTATGAAAGCTATGGCTTCGAGCCGCTGGAGACGCCGGCCTTCGAATATACCGATGCGCTGGGCAAGTTTTTGCCCGATGTGGGCCGGCCCAATGATGGCGTGTTCTCGCTCAAGGACGATGACGAGCAGTGGATGAGCCTGCGCTACGATTTGACCGCGCCCCTGGCGCGTCATGTCGCGGCCAATTTCCAGAACCTGCCCAAGCCTTTCCGCCGCTACCAGACAGGCACGGTGTGGCGCAATGAAAAGCCGGGGCCGGGGCGCTTCCGGGAATTCGTCCAATTCGATGCCGATACGGTGGGCACCGCCACGGCCAGCGCTGATGCCGAACTGCTGATGATGCTGTGCGACACGCTGGAGGCATTGGGACTGAAGCGCGGCGGCTATATCGTCAAGATCAACAACCGCAAGCTGCTGGACGGTGTGTTGGAAGTGGCGGGCATTGCGCTGGAAGACCGTGAACGCCGCGGCATCGTGCTGCGTGCCATCGACAAGCTGGACCGGCTGGGCGTGCAGGGCGTGTCGGCGCTGCTGGGCGAGGGTCGCAAGGATGAGTCCGGCGATTTCACCAAAGGCGCGGGACTGAGCAGGGGGCAGGCACAGCGCGTTCTGGCCTTTGTCGCGCCCGACGCCAAGGACGAAGAGACGCATCTCAACCAGATCGCCACGCTGATCGCCGCCAGCAAGGTCGGTGCCGAAGGCCTCAATGAGCTGGAGCAGATCGTCAAGCTGCTTGCCGTCTGTGGTTACGGCCCCGACCGGGTGATGTTCGACACCGGCGTGGTGCGCGGTTTGGACTATTACACCGGCCCGGTCTGGGAGGGTCAGCTTACGGGACCGGTCACCAATGAGGCGGGCGAGGAGATCGTGTTCGGCTCCATCGCCAGTGGCGGGCGCTATGACGACCTGGTGGCGCGTTTCACCGGTCAGCGTGTGCCGGCGGCTGGCATTTCCATCGGCGTCAGCCGGCTGCTGTCGGCGTTGCGCGGGCAACAAGCCAGCTTGCCACCGCTGGTGGTGGTGACGGTCTTCGACAAGACGGACGCCGGCGCGAGTTTCGCGATGGTGCAGGAATTGCGCGCCGCGGGCCTGCGCGCAGAGGCTTATGTCGGCAATGGCAAGATGGGCGACCAGTTCAAATATGCCGACAAACGCGGCGCCGCCATCGCGGTGGTGGAAGGTCCGGACGAGCGGGCGCGGGGAGAAGTCACGCTCAAGGACCTGGCGCTGGGCGCGGAACTGGCCAAGTCCGTGGAGAGCCGTGCCGATTGGGTCGGCAATCGCGAAGCGCAAAAGAGCGTCAAGCGCGCCGAGCTGGTGGCGGAAATCAAGGCGCTGCTGAAGGGCCGCATCTGATGGCCGCCTTTCCCTATTACGACGCCGCTGCCGGCGACGCGCTCCAGGCCGTGGCCGGGCCGATTTTGCAGCTTTTCGCCGGGAGCGGTTATGCCCATGAAGAGCCGTCGGTGTTGCAGCCGGCGGAAATCTTTCTCGATAGGTATGGCGAGGAGATCCGCCGCCGCACCTTCACCTTGATCGATCCTTCCGGCCGCGAGTTGGCGCTCAGGCCCGATCTCACCATTCCCATTTGCCGTCACGCGGTCTTGTCGGGGGCGCGTTTTCCCACCCGCATCTGCCATCACGGGTTGGTGTTCCGCCACCAGCCGGGCGAGCCGCATCGCCCCACCCAGTTCTTCCAGGCTGACGCGGAATTGTTGGGTTTGGAGGACCAGGCGGCGGGCGACACCGAAATTCTGTCCTTGGCCGTGGAGGCCTTGCGGGCGTGCGGCTTGAAGGATTTTTCGTTGCGAGTCGGCGATCTGGCGCTGTTCAGCGCCCTGGTGGATTCGCTTCGGCTTCCGCCGCAATGGCGCTCGCGCCTGAAGCGCCACTTCTGGCGTCCGGGTTATGTCGAATCCCTTCTGTATTGGCTGGGGCACGGCGATGGCCGGTCCCAGCTGCCGGGTACGCGTGCGGAGATCGAGGCCCTGCTGGACAGCCAGGCGGATGCGCCCTTGGCCGGGCGCTCGCGTGACGAGATTGTCGCGCGCGCGCTCGATCGCGCTGCGGAGGCGTCCCGCCTGCACCTGGACAGCAAGATCGCCGATGCGGTTGCCGCGCTGCTGGACATATCCGGTCCGGCAGAGGATGCACTGGCCAAGATCCGGGGCCTGCTTAAGACCATCGCCATCGATCTGGATCGGCAGCTTCAGGCCATGGAAGCGCGGCTGGCCACGCTGAAGGCCCTGGGCGTGGATCCGGCGCGCGTCCAGTTCACCGCCCATTTCGGCCGCAACATGGAATATTACACCGGCTTTGTCTTCGAACTGTGGGCCCGCGACAAGGAAGGTCCGGTCCAGGTGGCGGGCGGCGGGCGTTATGACACCATGATGGAAATGCTGGGCGCCAGGAAACCGGTCACGGCCATCGGCTGCGCCATCCGCACCGAGCGGGTGCTGGCGGCCAAAGCGGCGCCCAAGACAGCGGGGAGCGCGTGATGCTGACCCTGGCGATCCCTTCCAAGGGGCGGCTCAAAGATAATTGCAACGCCTGGTTCGCCTCGGCCGGCGTGGTGGTGGAGCAAACGGCGGGCGCGCGGGGCTATCGTGCCAGCTTCGCCGGCTTTCCCAATGTCGAAGTGATGCTGCTGTCGGCATCGGAGATCGCCTCGTCCTTGCTGGCCGGCGATATCCATCTGGGCATTACCGGCGAAGACCTGCTGCGCGAGGAAGCGCCGGAACTGGAAGGGCGCATGCACCTGATCAAGCCCTTGGGCTTCGGTTTCGCCGATGTGGTGGTGGCGGTGTCGCAAGCCTGGATCGATGTCGCAACCATGGCGGACCTGGACGATGTCTGCGCCGCTTATGCCCAGGCTCACCGGCGGCGGCTGCGCGTGGCGACCAAATATGCCCAGCTCACCCGCAGCTTCTTCGCCCAGGCGCGCATCTCCGATTATCGCATCGTGCCCAGCGCCGGTGCCACCGAAGGTGCGCCGGCGGCCGGCACAGCGGAAGTGATTGTGGACATCACCACCACCGGCGCGACCTTGCGCGACAATGGACTTAAGGTCCTGGATGACGGCGTGATCTTGAAGAGCCAGGCGCAATTGGCCGCTTCCCTGTCGGCCGACTGGACGGACGAAGCACGCGCGGCTTGCGAAAAACTGTTGAATACACTCGATCCGAGCAGCCAGCTCCATTCGGTGCTTGCACCGCAGCTATCGGCCTAGAATCCGGTTTTTTCCGCCAACATTGTCGCGTAAGCAGCCTCCAGATTGCGGGTGAAACGCGCGGTGTCGAACAAGGGTGCGCTTGTGCGGTTGGCCGCCAATTTATCCCCGATGGCCTTCAACCGCGTCGGATCGCGCGCCAAAGCCAGAGCGGTTGCTTCATAGTCTTCCGGCGAGCGGGTGATCAGTTCGGGCAAGTTCGCCGCCGTAAGCAGGCTGGCGCCGACCCGGCCCGGAAAAATCTCTCCCATCTGTGTCAGGACGGGTAACCCGGCCCATAGGGCATCGGCTGCCGTCGCGTGCGCGCCATAAGGCAAGGTATCCAGGAACAGGTCCGCCAGCGTGTGCCGTGCCAAGTGAACGTCCATTTCTGTGCGCTCCGCGAAGATCAAGCGACTGCTGGCCACGCCCCGTTCTTCGGCGCGCTGTCGCAAAGCAGTGTTGGAACGCTCGGTGTAAGAGCGCAGCCATAACACGCTGCCAGGAACTTGCTGCAATAGCCTGAGCCAGCTGTCGAACACCGGCGGCATGATCTTCCAGTTGCGGTTGAAACAGCAGAAGACGAAGCCTGTCTCCGGTAGCCCAGCTTCGGCCCGCGTCAGCGGCGCCGCCACGCGTTTTCCGGTATCGAGCGGAAAGAAACAATCGGGGAGGGTAGCGATTTTCTCGCTGTAAAAGGCCTGGTGTTCCGGCGGCGTCACCACTGCGTCTCCCAAGATATAATCGATAAAGGCGGCACCCGTGGTGCCGGGATAACCCAGCCACGCCGCCTGCACCGGGGCGGGCCGTTGAATGAGCGCGCCTAGGCGCTGGCCAAAGGTATGGCCGCTCAAATCCACCGCGATATCCACTTCAATGTTCCGCATCAGGCGGGCGACCTCGAGATCGCTTATGCCTTGCACGTCATGGAATTGATCGAAGGCAAGACGCAGGCGGCCGCGAATTTCACTGCGATCATCCTCGCCCGAGGAAATGCCAATCACCTCAAAGCGGGCG